>JBCCQU010000159.1:0-5886 GCA_039208875.1 Planctomycetota bacterium | reverse complement strand
GCGGAGTACATGGCCTGGAACTTCAACTCGGGCATGGCGGCGGTCGATGGCGTGCTGAGCCATCTCGTCGGCGCGGGCGACATCATCCTCGCCAGCCGAAACGTGTACGGCGGCACGTACCAACTGCTCGTCGATTGGTACGGCAAGAAGTCGAACCTCGATGTCGCGGTCAGATTCTTCGACGGCTGCAGCGGCGATGACCTGGGCCGTGCGTTGGACGAGACCGCGAAGATCTACGCCGACCGCATCGAGCAAGGACGGCACATCTATGTCTACCTCGAAAGCCCGTGCAATCCGCACGGCGCCGTGCTCGATGTACCGGCCATGTGCAAGCTCGCGCACGAACGCAATCACGTCGTGATGCTCGACTCGACCGTCGGCACGCCGTTCCTGCACAAGCCGCTGCAGCGCGAGGACAGGCTCGAGCGACCCGACTTCGTCATCCACAGCTACACCAAAGATCTCGCCGGTCACGGCTCGACCACCGCCGGCGTTGTCATCGGCCCAAACGAACGGATGTTCATGCCAAAGGGCGACAGCGCCCCGGGCCGCGACGCCAACGGCAGCGAACGAACGTGGAACTGGGACGAGACGATGTTTTGGAACGTGTACTACATCAAGGGCGCGTTCCTCGACAGCGAGAAAGCTTTCGAAGTCCTCAACGGCATGCACACGCTCGAGCTGCGCATGCTGCAGAAATGCATCAGCACGCTCACGCTTGTCGAGTGGCTCTCGAGCCATCCGGACATCAACGTGTCGTCGCCCGCTGCACCGGGCAACCCCGGCAACGAAACACTCCAGCGCGTCGCGTTCCTCGGCCTGCCGTCGCCGCTGTTCACGTTCGATTTCGAAGGCGACAAGTCAAACCCGCACCGCGAGCCGATGTTCGCACGCGACTGCTTCAAGCGGTTCTTCGATCGCCTCGATCCGGCGTTCGGCCATCAGGTCAGCCTGGGTCAGCCCAACACCACGCTGCTCTGCCCGGCCATCACCACGCACTCCGAGCTCTCGACCGACGCACTCCGCGACGCCGGCATCGAGCTCACGACCATGCGCGTCGCCGTTGGCACCGAAGATCCGCGGACGCTCATCGTGCACCTGCTGCAGGCTGCGAAGGCGACGCTTGAGCACGATCGGCCGGGCTTCTGCGACGGCTTCCCCGGTGCCGACGAGATCGACGCTATCTATCGCAAGCACTACTTGGATGTGCACCGCCGCTACGCCGAGCATTTGCCGACCGCTGTTGAACTCATGGCGTGACTCGTGACCTACCACGGCTGGCTGTGGCTCACCGCGGGCATCGCTGCTGTTGTGTACGTCGCGACGCTGCCCGTCTTCTGGCAGATCAACCAACGCATCGCGAAGCGTCGGGCGGAGCGTGGTCTGTGCACACGCTGCTGCTACGACCGCTCCGGCCTCGCCGCCGACGCTGCCTGCCCCGAGTGCGGCTACGCCGAACCACCCGCGGACCCGATGTAATGCAGCTCCAAATACCCCCAATCAACCGCTTCTAAATTCGCCGCATTTGTGATAAGCTCATGCAACTTCTTACGAAGGGGCACACATGAATACCCGCACGATTTCGGCTGCACCGCTTGTTCTCGTTTCTTCCGTTGCCGTCGCTGCGTCCGACCCGGCCGAGCAAGAGCTGTTCCGCGATCTGTCTCTGGCCGACGCTCTGTCAGCCGCCGAGGACGAGGGCCGCATGCTGCTGGTGCACAACACCGCGGTGTGGTGCGGCCCTTGCAAGATGATGGAACGCGACACGTACACCGATGCGCGCGTCGAGTCGTACTTCGCTAACAAGCTCGTCGCGATCAAGGTGGACGTCGACGAGCAGGCCGAGACCGCAGCAGAGCTCGGTATCCGCGCCATGCCGACGATGATCGTCTTCAAGGAGGGTGAACGCTTCGACGAGCACGTGGGCTACATGTCGGCCGACGACATGCTGGAGTGGCTCGGCAACGTCGAAGCCGGCAAGTCATCGCGCGTCGCCCAGCGCGAAGCCCTGAAAGCCGCAGCCGGCAATCGCGAGCTCGGCCCCGATGGCAAGGTCGATGTGCGAGAGCGCAGAAACCTCGCTCGAACCTGGTTGCAGGCCCGCAACTACGACCTCGCAACAGCGGAGTACGTGTGGCTCTGGAGCAACATGCTCGAACATGACATAACCATGGTCGGCGTACGCAGTTCATTTATGGCGCGCGAAATGGAGAGCCTCGCTGCCCGATACAAGCCAGCCATGAATGCGTTCACGAAGCTCCGCGACGACGCAGAAGCAAGGCTCAAGATGGAGCCAAGTTGGGACGACCTTGGCGACTGGATCACCCTCAACCTGCGAGTTCTCAACGAGCGTCAGCCCGTTTTGGCTTGGGTCGATCGGAACAATAACGATCAAGGGATGGCAAGCCTCAAACGCTTCGACTATTCGATACGGCCGATGCTCATTGAAGAACGGCGATGGGATGTCCTTGGGCACCTTTACCAGAGCGCGGCTGGTCATGTGCTAGAGGCAACCTTGGAGCACGACCTGCATCCGCAGTTCGTCCCTCCCGGCGCCGACGATCAAATGAGGAAGCAACTCGCAGAGAGTGCTGACCGCGACTTTGTCAACGACGTCGCACCAATGCTGGTTGCGTTCGTGATGACCGACCAGATCGCAGATGCAGCCGCCGCGGCGGAGCTCGCGCACGATCGCGTACCGACTGCCAACATAACGGCGGCAGTCCGCCATCTCTTAGAGGCTTCACCCGAAGCCGAAGCCGCCTTCCGTGCGCTCGACCCGGCCGATTGGCCCGAGCCGATGCGCGTGCTCATCACCGGAAACTGACAGCTCGCCACCACCACGATCGCCACCAAGTCCGCAACACTGCTGCACCGTGCAGCTATCACCCACACAGCTAAGCACAGCAGCCCACACCGATAGGGGAACACACATGCAGATCAACACACGAATGTCCGCCCTCTGCTCGCTCGTCTCGCTCGTAGCGATTTCGCTGTAGGCCTCCGCCGGCGAGATGTTCCGAGACCTCGGCCTCGACGATGCCAAGGCCGCGGCCGAGCGAGAGGGCAAGCTGCTGTTCATCCACACCACCGCGGTGTGGTGCCCGCCGTGCAAGAAAATGGAACGCGAGACGTACCGCGATGCCGACTTGCAGACGTACTTCGAGCAGAACCTCGTCGCGATCAAGATCGACGTCGACGATCAACCCCGCGACTCTCGCTCACTCGGCGTCTCGTCCATCCCCACGATGATCGCGATGGCTGACGGCACACGGCTCGACGACCACACCGGCTTCATCGGCGCGAGCGACCTGATGAGCTGGCTGCAGGGCGTCGAGCAACGTGCCGAACGCAGCGGCCTGATCTCCGCAGCCGATGCAACCGCAACCGCTACCGACAGCTCCGGCCTGCCGATGGATGACGTCGCCGGCCGCATGGCGCACGCCGCCAAGCTCGCCGCCGATGGCAACGCCCGCGACGCTGCTTCAACCTACGCGTCGCTCTGGACCGACATGCCCGAGGTCGATCGCAACCTGAGCGCGTACCGCCTCACCGTGCTCGCGAGCTCCATGGGCGACCTCGCACAAACCGACCCGAGCGCTCGGGCATCGTTCCAATCGATCTTCGACAGCGTCGACAGCCAAGTCCGCAGCCGGCCCGACTGGGATACCTACGGCGAGTGGCTCGCGCTCAATGCACGCGTGCTCGAAGACGACGACGCGATCAACACATGGGTCAGCGAGTTCGCCGGGTCTAGCCGCGGGCTCGCGACGATTCGTCGCAGGCACGCCGTCCTGTAGCCCGCGCTCGTCCGCACCGGCAAGTGGGACGTGATGAGCAACGCACAGCCCAAGCCGGGCGAGCTCGTCCGCGACACAACCCGCACGCTCGCCGCGACCGAGCGAGCAATAGACGATCCGGCCGCGCTCGAAGCGGTGCGGAACGATCTGGCCGATGCAGCCGCAGCCCTCATCGCCGCGCTCATCTTCGATAACCGTGAGAACGACGCCAAGCGACTCGCGATCGGCCTCGATCGCGGCACGCCGACCGTCGACACCGCTGCAGCCCTCAAGCGATTGTCGGAAACTGAGACGTCCGTCGCCGATCTTCTCGCCGGCGTCGACGGCTCGGATTGGCCCGCGTCGTACAGCCGCGTGCTCGACTAACCGCAGCCGCACATCGCAACAAGCGAACTCCGGGCCCGGGCGGTGGAAACCACTCGGGCCCGTTGTCGTATCGGCTTGCATGCTCAACTCCACCACAGCCTCGCTGTTCGCGGGCGGACTGGCGGAGGGGGGAGCGTTGTTTATGCCCGCGTGCGCGGGTTGCCAGGTCGTCGGTACCATCTTCGTCACTACCGTCGTGCTCGGTGTCGGCGCTATCGCGCTTGCCATTACCGCAGCTATCAACAGCACCCCAGCAAGGACCGACACCGGCCCGCACGACAACTGCCCGGACTGCAGCTACAGCCTTGCCGGCTTGCCGGACCAAGCCGACTGCCCCGAGTGCGGCTGCGAAGACGCTGCGCACAAACCCATCCACCACGGCAGACGCACGCGCGGCACCAAACTCGGCGTCGGCAATGCAGCCATCGTCGTCGCGCTGTGGGCATTCGGCATGCCGCAACTCATGCTCGCCGCCTCTCATGCTGCGTGGCTCACGCTCGACAGCATCTTCGACGCATCACGCGTGCCGTGGATCGTCATACTCGCCGACCACCGTGTGCAAGGCCCCGTCGTCGGCTCGCTGCTCGCCATGCTTCTCGCGCACGCGATCTTCTTGCACGCCGCAGCCAAGCGGATCGCAAGCTCTTCCGGCGAGGATCGCCGGCCATCGCCGCTCGCCAACGCCTTCATGGGCCTCATGCTCGCCGGCGGCGTCTTTTTTGGCGGCATGATTGGTCTCGTGGTCGGCTACTTCACGCCTGCAGCACATCACGGCTCAACAGAGATGCTCATCGCAACCGGCTGCTGGCTCGGTGCAATCGTCGGCGTCGTTGCACTCGGCATCATGTTCACACGCGGCACCGGACCACTGCCCCCGCCGGCACACCCACCGCTACCCTTGCCAAGTGAAGATCCTGCTGACAAATGACGACGGCATCCGCGCGCCCGGCATCGTGAACATGCACGCTGCCCTCACCGAAGCCATCAACGATGCCGAACGCAACTCGCCGCTCGCCGGGGCCGAGGTGTTCGCGGTCGCACCGGCCAACGTGCAATCCGCGACCGGTCACGGCGTGACGTTCCACGAGCCGCTGATGTCCCAGCCCGTGCGCATCAACGAGTCACCAGCGGGGGCCGATCTCGAAGGCATGTCCGGCATCGCGGTCGACGGGAGGCCCGCGGACTGCGTCAAGGTCGCGCTGTCCGCAATCTGGCCCGAGACCTTCGGCGAGCGCTCCCTGCCCGACCTCGTCATCAGCGGCATGAACGCCGGCGCCAACTGCGGCATCAACGTCATCTACTCGGGCACGGTCGCCGCCGCGATCGAAGCCGCATTCCTCGGCGTCCCCGCGATCGCTGTCAGCCTCCACCTCGGGCGAGGCCGGCCCGACTTCCTCAACGCAGCCCGCCGCGGCGTGCGCACGATCGAGAAGATCCTCGAAGCCGACATGCTCAGTCGGCACGCGTGCATCAACATCAACGTGCCGAGAACAGAACTGCCCGACGCCGAGCCGCTGTCGCCGACCGAACGGCTCGCACTCACCCGCATCCCGTCAGCTGTGCGCGAGCATCCGCGCCACGGCAACGCTGCGCGCAAGAGCAACGCAGCACAAGCATCACCCGAGGAAGCCGCTGCGGTGCCCGCGACCGAGATGCCTCCCATCCGCGTCTGCCCGATGAACACGCACGGCCTCATCGATCGCTACGAGCGCCGCGAAAG
>JBCCQU010000158.1:0-5898 GCA_039208875.1 Planctomycetota bacterium | reverse complement strand
GTTCCTTGAGCAACTGCATCGCCTCGTCCGTGCGTTCGCTCTGCGCAGCATCCAAGAAACGTGCTTCGACGTCCGATCGCACCCGCCGCCGGGCGTGCTCGACACGGTCGAGCAGGTTCTTGGTTCGCGCGCGCTCGGGGAACAAACGCCGGATCCGGTTTGCCTCTGCTCGCGCGTCGTCCCAGCGTCGATTCACAATGAGTTTGTCGAGCTCGGTTGTCGCGTCGGCGATGTCGCGTTCGATTGTTTCTGCTTGGGCAGACTCGATTCGTTTGCGGAACTGCTCCGCATCCTCGCGATAGCCGAAGCGGTCAGCCAGCTCTTTGACGAGCACCAGCCCCGCGTTCCAGTCACGCGTCGCGATGTCTCGTTCGATCGCCTCTCGCAGCAACTCGCGCTCGCGATCGCGATTGAGCACGCGCCGTGCATCGTCGCTGAGCGCTTGCAGCTCGCCGAGACGTCGCACCGCCGCAGCCAGTTCGCTCATCTTGTCTGCAGTCGCGCCGCTGCTGACGCGTGGCCGGAGTGCCGCCGGCGCTGTGCCGATGACGACGGCGAGGCTGCCGAACCCCGCTGCGATGCAAGGCACAAGCTCCTGAACGATGCCGTACGTTGCGAGTGCCGCAGCTCCTGCCGAAGCGATGACGACGGCTGCGATGGAGAGCACGCCGGCTTTGCCGCTCGCTTGCGAGGGGTCTGATGTCATGGCTCGTAGCTCCTCACCTTGTGTGCTCGCTCGGCCGATCAGCTGCCGGGTGTCGGCTCGCCGCAGTTGCGCGTTGCCGGCACAAGGCACAGGAATCGCAGGCCGTCCTCGCCAGCTCTGAACTGGTGCTCGTGATCGGCCGGCACATAGATCACGTCGCCCGACCGAATCCGCTGCCGCTTGCCACCGAGCAGCACATCGCCGCTGCCCGCGACGACAAACACCTCGTGCTCGTAGTCGTGGCTGTGCTGCGGCGTGTGTCCGCCCGCATCGACCTTGAACTGCCGCAACGCAAAGTTCGGCGCACCGTCATCGCGCCCGACCATCACCGCCATTTCAACGCCGGAT
This sequence comes from Planctomycetota bacterium, assembly GCA_039208875.1. Lineage (GTDB taxonomy): Bacteria > Planctomycetota > Phycisphaerae > Phycisphaerales > UBA1924 > JBCCQU01. The sequence goes on along the minus strand of JBCCQU010000158.1, from coordinate 4,844 downwards.
ACGCCCGGCAGGTCGGGAGCTGCGGTCGGCACGTCGTCGATGTTTCGGATCACCATGGCTGGTCCCCAGGTCGGCACCGTTCGCCGAGCGTCCAGTCTACAGCGATATGCTCGCTGCATGACTCAAAAGAGCCCGTTCGCCGGCCTGCAACTCGCCGGATTTCCGCTCGGCGACTACCAAACCAACGCCTTCGTCGTTGCCCCCGAGGGCGGCCAGACATGCTGGATCGTTGATCCCGGCCAGCGTCCGGCAGCCCTCATCGAGCACGTCAAATCGCTCGGCCTGCCGCCGGAAGCCATCGTCCTCACGCATGCGCACCATGATCACATCGCGGGCATCCCCGAGGTGCTCGCGGTGTGGCTCGGCACGCCCATCTATCTGCACGATGCGGAGCGCGAATGGCTCGCCAATCCGGAGCTGAATCTGTCCGCGTTTGCCGGCGGCTCACCCGTCAGCATGGCCGGCCCGGATCGCTCGCTTGCCGAGGGCGACACGCTCGAACTCGGCGAATCGCGATGGAACGTCTTGCACACGCCCGGCCACTCGCCCGGCAGCGTCACGCTCGTGTGCGAGTCGGCAGCGGGGCACACGCCGAGCGTCATCCTGTCGGGTGATGTGCTGTTCCAGGGTTCGGTCGGCCGGAGTGACTTCCCGACCTCCGATCCCGCTGCACTCGAAGCGAGCATCCGCAACAAGCTCTACGCGCTGCCGGACGACACGGTCGTGCTGTGCGGCCACGGACCGGAGACGACCATCGGTATCGAGAAGCAGAGCAATCCGTTCGTGCGCGCGTAGCGGCAGAGGGCTGCTCTAGAACGCCGAGCCGAGTCCTTCGCACCGCCGCAGCACACTCACGCTGCCGAGATGCATCATGATGTGGCTGCCCACCATGAATGTCGTCGCGCTGAGGTACGTCGGGAAGCGCTGCTTGAAACCGTCCGGCCCGTTGTGATCGCCGAGCAACCTCTCGTCGGGTGTCGCAGCCAGTGCACTCACGAGCCCGCGATACGACGCGAAGAAGTAGTCGGAAACGTCAGCCATCGACGGGTAGATCGAGCCGTTGGGATCGTCCTTGCATTCGCTGCCCGCGTCGAACAGCTCACCCCAGCCATCGGGCACCGGCGCTACGTCGCTGCTCTCGATGCCGCCCATCGCGAGGATGCGCACGGGATACACGGACAGATGGCCGTAGTGCCACGCGGCGTGATTGGTGTTGATGTGGCCGGCCTTGCCCTCAGGGATCCGTGCGAATCGCTCCGCGTCGTAGCCGTTCAGCATCGCCTCAGCAACATCGAGTGATCTCGTGCCGATGCCCTGAATGACATCACCAAGCTGACCCATGATTCTGCTCCTTACACCTCGCGTTACGCGCCAAGGTACTTGGCATAGATCGAGCGTGCCCGTTCCGGCCGAGCCGTGCCGCCGATGACAGCCCGGCCGTCGGCGAACACCGTCAGCGAGCACACACCGTCACCTTCATCCGTGCGCTCGCTGGCGAGCGTTCCCTTGGCCATGAATGCTGTGGCCTTGAACTCGCCGTGTGCGCGCAGACGATCGGCTGCCGCTGCGAGATCGAAATCGCCAGTGGACCGTGGCCGGACCTGCACCGCATCGCGACCGCACAACGACGCTGTGTCCTCAGCCGCCGCTTCGAGGTACTCGTATCGGCCGTGCGCACAGCACGGACAGTCGTCGCGTTTGCCGCCGTTGAGATCGAGCCGGCGCGTTGTGCCGAGCCACGGGTCGAGCTCGGTGAGGACGCCGGCCTGCGCGCGCTCGGGTTCGACGATGAGTCGGAGCACCGCAGCGGCCTGCATCGCAGCGACGACGCCGGTGGTGGGGCCGAGCACACCAGCGGTATCGCAGGTCGGCATCGTGCCGGGAGCCGGCGGCCCGTCGGCGATGCAACGCAGGCACAGCGACTTGCCCGGCTTGATCGTCATCGTCATGCCGCTCGTGCCGACAGCCCCGCCGTAGACCAGCGGAACACGCCACTTGTGCGCAACGTCGTTGAGCACGTATCGCGTCTCGAAGTTGTCGGTGCCGTCGGCGATGACATCGGGCTGCGCGCCATCATCGGCTGTGAGCAGGTGTTCGCTGCGGGGGCCGACGAGATCAGCGATGCGGGCCTCGATCGTAACGTCGCTGTTGATCGAAGCGAGGCGTGCGCGCGCGGCCTCGGCCTTGGGCTTGTCGACATCGGCCTCACCGAACAACACCTGTCGTTGCAGGTTGGTTATCTCGACGATGTCGCGATCGATCAGGATGAGTCGGCCGACACCGGCGCGGCACAGCCATTCCGCGATCGGGCCGCCGAGCGCGCCGCAGCCGACGACAGCAACCGTGGCTGCGCGCACGCGGCGCTGGCCGGCCGGATCGTCGATCGGGCCGAAGCCGGGCAGCAGCATTTGGCGGTGGTAACGGCTCGTCACAACCAACACTACGCGTTCGCAGCGTCGGCCGGCTATACCGGTGGCATGTCCGTCCCGTCTGACAAGAACGCATCGGTTGATCCCGACTCGCAAGCGGGGCTTGACTTTGCGCCGCCGGATCCGCTTGAGTTCGAGATCGTGACGCCCCGGCTGGTGATTCGGCCGTATCGCCTGGATGACATCGACGCGGTGTTCGACGCGGTCAATCACAACCGCGAGCACCTATTGCCGTGGCTGCCGTGGGCGAAGAAAGACCATCACACGCGCGCACAGACCGCAGCGTTTCTCGCGAAGAACGTGGTCGATCGTGAGAGCCCGCAGCGGATCTTTGGCCGCGGTCTCGACGTCGCGGTCTGCGATCGGCACAGCGGCGCGTTCATCGGTGGGACCGGGCTGCACGACCTGCGGCGAGACTCGGCGTCGTGCGAGATCGGCTACTGGATCGTCCGCGATCGCTGCCGGGAGGGCATCTGCAGCGAGGCCGTGGCGCACTGGCTCAGTTGGCTGTTCACGCCGCAGCAGCAGGGGGGCTTTGGCCTGCGTCGCGCGCGCATCTTCTGCGACAAGCCGAACGCCGCTTCAGCCGGCGTGCCGACCAAGCTCGGCCTGCGGCTCGAGGTCGAGATGCGGGACGAGGCATTCATAGAAGGCGTTGGCTTGGTCGATCGATTGGGGTGGGGTGTGCTGGCGAGCGAGTGGGATTGCGAGCGGCACGCTGTCTTTGCGCGTGATTAACTCGGCGAACGTGTTGTCAAAGGCAAGTGTGACCCGTCACTCGCGCTCCGGGCTCGTTGTGTGTTCACGATGACATCGCGCTGCGTCGTTTGCCGTCCGAGTTGACTACGACGCGAGCCCGCGGCCCGTGCGAGGGCGGGTCTCGACGACGTGCCTGGCGAGGACTGCCGTTGCCTCCCTAACATCGTCGAGTATGCTCGTCTTTCTTGTCGCCGCTGTTGCAACTGTTGCTGCTGTCGCCGTAGGTGTCGCTGCTTTGGTCCGTACACAGCGTGACTGGCTTCACGCGGTACAACTGGGCATCACCGCCGCGGCAGCCATTCCGTTTGCTTTCCTCGTGATGATGACACTGTCTGGCGGATCATCGACAGTGCAATTTAACGACCATAGCGGCGGTGGCGTCGACTGGTGGTCGCTGTGGTTCGACCTCTTTCCGCTGGCTCTTTTACTTTTGTTTGCCACGATCGTCACCGGGATCGCTTGCTTCATCCTGACTCTCAAGAGCCTCCGCTCTCATGAAGCACGGCGTACCTGGCAGGTTCGCGTCATCCACGCGACGCTGACACTTGTACAGCCATTCTGCGTCGCAGCATTCGTGTTGCCGAATTTTCCAACCGCCTAATCGGGTGACAAACGTGACGTGCTGTGTCTCGGCCGGGGCTGGCCGAGCGCGTGTGGGATTGCGCGCAGCACGCGCGGAAGGTGGGGGATTGAAAACGAAAGCACGGGCGACGTGCGCCCGTGTAGTGATCGTTGCATTGTCTGCACCGGTCTGGAGACCGATGCCACCAAGAGCGTTGGTGCTCTGGAGACCGGTATTCGCCAGGTGCGTTACGCGAAGTGGGCGAAGGCCTTGTTGGCCTCAGCCATGCGGTGCGTCTGGTCGCGGGTGGTCATGGCCTTGCCTTCCTTCTGAGCGGCTGCGAACAGCTCGTCGGCGAGGCGATTGGCCATCGGTCGGCCGCGATCGCTGCGGGCGGCTTGGATGATCCAGCGGAAGGCCAGCGACTGCTGACGCTTGCGGTTGACCTGCATCGGCACTTGGTAGTTGGCACCGCCGATTCGCTTGGAGCGAACCTCGACATACGGCTTCACGTTGTCGATGGCCATGCGGAAGACATCGATGCCCTCAGCCGGAGCGTCGGGATCGTTCGAGTCCTTCAGCTTCTTCTCGATTTCATCGATGGCGTCGTAGACGACGCGCTGGGCGGCCGACTTCTTGCCGTCGTACATCACGCAGTTGATGAACTTCGCAAGCACGAGGTCGTTGAACTTGGGATCGGGACGGAGCTGATCTTCGGAAGCGGTGATGCGGCCTGCCATGTGCTGCTGTCTCCTTGGCTCATCTGCCGGGTCGGTGCCCGGCTCTGTTCACCGCCAGCGTTGCTGACGATTACTTGCCTGATTTGTTTAACGGACGGGGGTCGGATTCGAACCGATCTACCACTCGCGTGGAACAGGGGATGACCTGTCGCACCGCACCGGTGGTGCCTCCCCGTGAAAAGGTTTAGCCCTTGCTCTTCTTGGTGCCGTACTTCGAACGGCCCTGCGAGCGGTTGTCTACGCCGAGCGTGTCGAGCGCACCGCGGACGACGTGGTATCGCACGCCGGGCAGGTCGCGGACTCGGCCGCCACGCACGAGCACAATGGAGTGCTCTTGCAGGTTGTGGCCCTCGC
>JBCCQU010000157.1:0-5899 GCA_039208875.1 Planctomycetota bacterium | reverse complement strand
CGGCTATCGGCATGCTCGTTGCGCACAGCATCCCGTTCCGCGCGATCCGAGCTGGCAAGCAGCTCAGCGATAGCAAGGGTTCTTCGGCAGCGATCACGACCGAAGCCGCGATCACCGCGGTCAAGCGCTCAATGATGGGCTTCCTCGGTCCGCGCGACATCTTCCGAAATCCCGAAGCAATCTTCCGTGCCTTCGAAGGCCCCGGCCAGCTCTTCAGCAGGCTCGACCGCGACGGCAACCTCATCGGCAAGCCCAACAGCGCAGCGAGCGATGCGTCGCCGTTCGATCTCGTGCTCAGCCGAGCCGGAGACGACTTCGCTGTGATGGGCATGCACTTCAAGATCGGCCTGTACGAGCACCAGTCAGCCGGCGCATCGCAGGCCATCATCGATCTTGTGAACAAAAACCCGACGCTGCTCGATGCACCCGCAGGTGGCAACGGTGGCGACAGCATCAGCAAGATCAAGATCGTCGCGTATGAACCGGCGTACGGGATCATCGGCGATCCCGCGAAGATGAACCCAACGACGCGGCAATCGGCGGATCACTCCATGGCGTACATCATCGCGACGCTGCTCCGCAAGGCCATCAAAATCCACGCGAGCGGCACAACGCCAACGTGGCACAACCTCATGCTCAGCCCGATGGACTACGCGCCGGATGCGATCACCAACGCCGAGACGCGCGCCATCATGCACAAGATCGAGTTTGTGCACGGCGGCGACGAGTACGACGCGCGATACCCGGACGGCATCCCGACAAGCGTTGTCATCACCGACGCCGACGGTTCAACGCACGACTCCGGCATGGTGATGTACCCCGCCGGCCATGCCCGCAACACCACCGCCGATCTTCAGGCTCTGCTCGATGCTAAGTTTCACATGCTCGGCGGCTACGTTGCGGAAGATCCGACGCCGATCATCGACCGATACCGCTCGCTCGAGAGCAAGTCGGCCGAGGTCCTGCAAGCCATCAACAACATCGAACTCCCAGCCGCTGCGAAGTCCTTCGACGGCTGAAGAGAACAACACAACACGCCATGACAACTCCAGCCAAGTCCATCGCCGTCTACTGCTCAAGCACCGACGGCCTCGATGATCGCTTCGTCGATGCCGCTCGTCAGACCGGCCACATCATCGCCAGCCGCGGCCTCGGGCTGGTGTACGGCGGTGGGGGCGTCGGCCTCATGGGCGATGCGGCCCGCGCAGCGCTCGAAGCCGGCGGCCACGTCATGGGCGTCATCCCGAAGTTCATGGTCGAGGCCGAGCGAGCGATGCTCGATGTCACCGAGCAACACGTCGTCACCACAATGGCCGAGCGCAAAGGCATCATGGAAGAACGGGCCGACGCATTCATCGCCCTACCCGGCGGCGTCGGCACGCTCGACGAAATCTTCGAAGCGATCACCGGCCTTGTGCTCAGCCTGCACAGCAAGCCCATCGTCTTCGTCAACATCGACGGCTTCTACAGCCCGCTCTGGCGATTCATGGAGCACGCATCGCAGCTCGGCGTCATAAGCCCAAAGACGCTCAAGCGAATTTCCGTTGTCGATACGCCGCAGCAAGCGATCGACGCAACCGGCCTGTAATCGCTCTACGCTCAGCGTATGACGCAGCCCAATCACCCCGGCCGAGTTCTTCGCGACCGCCTTGCACAGGCCACGACCCTCGGCCCGGTCGGCGCGCCCGGCGCGTTCAACGCCCTGACCGCACGCGCCATCGCCAAGGCCGGCTTCGATGCTTGCTACGTCTCCGGCGCAGCCACCAGCGTCGATGCAGGCGTGCCCGATATCGGCCTGCTCACGCTCGAGCACTTCGCACGCAAGGTCCGCGAGGTCGCCGATGCCAGCGGGCTGCCCGTCATCGCCGATGCAGACACGGGCTTCGGCGAGGCCGAGATGGTCCGCCGAACCGTGATCGACTATCACCGCGCCGGCGCTGCGGGTTTGCACATCGAGGACCAGGAGTTCCCAAAGCGCTGCGGCCATCTCGACGGCAAGCGATTGATCTCAGCAGATCACGCCGCCGAGAAAGTCGAATGGGCTGTCAAAGCAAGCCGCGACTGTTCGGATGGCTCGTTCATCGTGTGCGCACGCACCGACGCCCGGAGCGTCGACGGCTTTGATGCCGCGGTCAGCCGTGCGAGGCTGTTCGTCGAGGCCGGTGCCGACATGATCTTCCCCGAGGGCCTCACAAGCGAAGATGAGTTTGCTGCCTTCGCCGACGCGATGAAGTCCGCCTCGCCGCGCGCATTGTGGTTGCTCGCCAACATGACCGAGTTCGGCAAGACGCCGATGATCCCGCTGTCGCGCTTCGGCGAACTCGGCTATCACTTTGTGATCTGGCCCGTCACGACGCTCCGCATCGCGATGAAAGCTGTGACCGACGCGCTTGCCGATCTCGCCCGGCACGGCTCGCCCGAGCCATGGCTCGACCGCATGCAGACGCGGGCCGAGTTGTACGACTTGATCGGCTACACGCCCGGCAAGCCCTGGGAATTGCCGACGAACGCAGCACCTAGCAAGCAATGAGTCAGTAGCGCGCCGCGTCTTGCATAAGTGAACAGCAATGCGACCGCGGCTGAAATCCTGGGCCTTACCTTCCCAACCACCGCTGTACGCTGCACATCAGCCAGCCGCGGAGGTCAACATGAACGCGTCAGATATAGTCAGGATCGCAACCGGCGTCGCCGCAGCCACGGCCGCTGCAGCCACGGTGTTCTTTTTCACCACTCGTCAGCCGGCACCCGTGCCATCTTCCCGGCAGGTCAGCCCGTCGGTAATGCTCGCGGCGGCTGAGGCAGGGATGGACCTCACTAACAGCAATCCCGTGGCAGACCGCGATCGCCTGCTCGCGGTCTTCAATGCAGGCCAGACCAGGCCATGGGACACGCTCGAGTTCCGCAACGGTGTCTATGCGGATGCCGAGTCCGGTGAACTCGTCTCCAGCTACGCAGCCGCTACCTTCGATGACGGCTCGCCTCGGCTCATTGCGTGCATCGTCGATGGCAAGATCCAAGGACCAACCGTTGAATTCCACCCGAATGGCGAGCTCAAGTCGAGCCTCTCCTTCGTCGACGGCCGCCCCGTCAGCCAGATGATCGAATACTTCGAAGACGGCAGCCTGAAGCTGCGCGCGATGGCCAGTGAAGACAGCGACAACGGCGGAACACGCGTCGGCGAGATCACGGTCGGCTTCTTCGACGACGGCGAGTATCAACGCCGCAACCTCGGCCAGGGCCGAATCCAATTCATCAACGAGACCGGCAACACCGACTACCGCAACCAGGACACGCCGCTCGATGTCGTCGCCGGCTGGATGCTCTTTAACGAGCAACTCATCGGCGGCGAAAACATCTACACGTCAGACAGCCGCCGCATCGAAGGACCGGCAACAGCCGACGACGCACAAGCAACTGTCAGCGATCCGGACGCCGGAGACCCCGACTGACTTAGTTCTCCGGCTTCCACGTGCTCTCGACGTAAAGCTCCTTGAGCTGCTGCTCCGGAACGCCGGCCGGTGCCTCGCACATCAGGTCGGCACCGTTCTGCGTCTTCGGGAACGCAATGACATCGCGGATGTTGTCGGTGCCGCACAGGTGCATCACGAGTCGATCGAGGCCGAACGCGATGCCGCCGTGCGGCGGGGCGCCAAACTTCAGCGCGTCGAGCAAGAAGCTGAACTTCTCCTTCGCTTCCTCATCGCTCAGGCCGAGTAGCGTGAACACGCGTTGCTGCACGTCGCGCTGATGGATACGGATCGAGCCGCCGCCGATCTCTGAGCCGTTGCAGATGACGTCGTAGCCCGCGCTCAGGATGCCCTCGATGGCATCGACATCGTCGTTACTTGCCGCGAGGAACGCCTCGACCTGGTCCGGGTTCGGAGCGGTGAATGGATGGTGCAGGCTGTAGAACCGGCCGTCCGCCTCGTCGTGCTCGAACATCGGGAAGTCAACGACCCACAGGAAGTCGTGCGACGTTGCTTTCTCGCCCGGCTTCTCGATCAAGCCGAGGTCGCGGCCCAGCTTGAGCCGCAGCTCACCCATCGCCTTGGTGCACGTGCCGTAGCCATCGCAGCCAAACAGCAGTTGGTCGCCCGGCTGCAGCGACAGCCGCTCGGCCATCTCCGCCGCGATCGGCCCGATGAACTTGCCGATACCAGCCTCGAACGCGAGCCCATTCTCCCCAGCCACGACCTTCGTCGTCGGCACACCGCCCGCGCCAAACTGCTTCACAAACTCCGTGTAGCCGTCGGTGATCTTCCGCGTCAGCTTCTGCGCGCCGCCCGGCACGCGAATCACCTTCACGACACCGCGCCGCTTGGCGAGCGCATCCTTGAACACTTTGAAATCGGTCTTCGCTGCAAGGTCGCTCACATCGTGCAGCTCGAGCCCGAAGCGGCGGTCCGGCCGATCGATACCGTACCGATCCATCGCCTCGCGATACGTGATTCTGTCGAGCGTCGGTACCTCGATGCCCGCGACTTCGCCCCATAGCCGCCGCACAAAGCCTTCCATCGTGTTCAGCACTTCGTCACGATCAACGAAGCTCATCTCAAGATCGATCTGCGTGAACTCAGCCTGCCGATCCGCACGCGGGTCTTCATCGCGGAAGCACCGGCAAATCTGCAGGTACCGCTCAACGCCGCCGACCATCAAGATCTGCTTGAACAACTGCGGCGACTGCGGCAACGCGTACCACTGCCCCGGCTGCACTCGGCTCGGCACCACAAAGTCGCGCGCACCCTCCGGCGTCGCCTTGCACAGGTAGGGCGTTTCGACCTCGAGAAAGCCCTGCTCGTCGAAGTAGTCGCGCGTCAGCTTCGCGATGCGGTGACGCGTCCTGAGAATCTCCTGCATCTTCGGCCGGCGCAGGTCCAGGTACCGATGCCGCAGCCGGAGCTCCTCGCCGGGAAGGTTCTGCTCGTCGCTCGGCATGAACGGCGGCGTGTCGGCCTTGGCAAGCACCTCCAGCCCGGTCACCACCACCTCGATCTCGCCCGTCGCCAGCTTCGGGTTCGGCCCGCCCTCGCGCGTGCGCACAGTGCCCGTCGCCGCAATCACGTCCTCAGCCCGCAGCCGATCCGCCGCAGCCAGAAGCTCCTCCGCACCCGACTGCGCAGCATCTTCCTTGTCAAACACCAACTGCGTCAGGCCGTCACGGTCGCGCACATCGATGAACACCAACCCTTGGCCGTGGTCGCGATAGTTGTTGACCCAGCCGTTGAGTGTCACCGTCTGACCGACATGCTCTGGCCGCAGCTCGCCGCAGCTGTGTGTGCGCTTCATCATCACGAGGGCTCCTCCCCAGCGTCTACAAAGGTCCGGGGGCGGCGAGTATAGACCGTGCCCACGGCATATCGGACCTGCAACCCCGCCGACCGAGACGCCTGCGACTGCCGCCTTCGTCTGCATCGGCTCCAACAGCTGGATGCCGCCTCTCCCGTTTGGCATTTCTTGGTCGGATCACTTCCTCGACCGGAGGCCGGACACCATGACGTTCGTCAGCAACCCCGCATCGCAGCCCATGTCGCAGTCGGCTCTTACACAGAATCTCGCCGCCCTCGGCACCACGCTCGAACGTCTCTCCACCGGCCAACGCATCAACCGTGGCGCCGACGGCCCCGCCGATCTCATCATCGGCAACACGCTCTCCGCAGCACTCGCAAGCCTCGAAGCCGAGACCCGCGTGCTCGAACGCAACAGCTACGCCGCCGACTATGCCGATGCCGCGTTCGCCGAGGCGTCGGGCATGCTCGCGGATGCTGAGGCCGCAGCCGTCGCCATGGCCAACTCGGCCGGCATGACCGATGCCGAACGCGATGCCCTGCAGATGCAGATCGATAGCTCGGTCCGGTCGGCGGAACGCATATTCAACACAGCCGAATTCAACGGCCAGCGT
>JBCCQU010000156.1:0-5904 GCA_039208875.1 Planctomycetota bacterium | reverse complement strand
GTCGGCTCGGTCGTCGACGGCTCTACGGCCCGCACCTCAAGCCCGCTCACAGCTTCACTCTCGCTCGGCGTCGCAGCGTCGAGCGGCGAAGCAATCCCGGCTCGCGGCGGCAGCACCCTGCTCACAGTCTCGAGCAGCGGGTTGGCTGCAAAGACGAGCGTCACGACGCCGCCGGCGGACAGCGCTGCGGAGATGCCGCGGAACGGCAGCTTTGCCGGCTCGATGTCTTCGGCGCCCTCGTCCTTGGGCGCGAGCAGCACGGCGTTAACCAGCCGCAGGTAATAGAACGCCGCGATCGCGGAGTTGAGCCCGAGAATGAGCACTAGCGGAATTCGCTCGGCCGAGATGCCCGCGGTGAACAACGGCAGCTTGCCGAAGAACCCGAGCAGCGGCGGCAGGCCCAGCAGGCTGAGACAGCACAGCGACATGACGATCGCCATGCCGGGCCTGGTGTGTCGCAGCCCGTTGAGATCATCGATCGTCTCTGGTTCCACCGGCTCGCCGTTCTCATCGTGGCCGCGTTCGAGACAGCCGAGCACGCCGAACGCGCCGATGTTCATCACGCCGTAGGTGAGCAGATAGAAGAGCGACGCAGCGAGGCCGTTGCTATCGAGGCTGCCGTCGCCCGGACCGGCGATGATGCCGACCAGCATGTAGCCGGAGTGCGCGATCGACGAATACGCCAGCATGCGCTTGACGCTCGACTGAAGCCACGCCAGCACGTTGCCCACGGTCATCGTCGTGGCCGCGGTAATCCAAAGCAGCACATCGATCGCCGGCGGCAACTGGCCTGCGCCCGATACTCCGCTCTCCGGGATGAAGCCCCAGCCCAGGCAAGACGCCAAAATGATGAGCGAAACGATGCCGGCGGTCTTTGGTGCAAACGCCAAGAACGCCGACACGCCGGACGACGCACCTTCATAGACGTCGGCTGTGTAGAAGTGCATCGGCACGGCTGCGATCTTGAACGACACACCGACGAGCGCCAGCAAGAAGCCGGCCGTCGTGATGGAGTTGAGGCCGTCCTGCTGAATGACCGCAGCGATATCCGTGAATTGCGTCGCGCCGGTGCCGCCGTAGATAAGGGCAAAGCCGTACAGGAAGATCGCAGCGCCGAGTGCGCCGAGGAAGAAGTACTTGACGCCGGCCTCTTGGGCCTTGCTTCCAGCCTCTGCTGCTCGCCCGCTCAGAACCACCATGACGTACGTCGGCAGACTCGTGAGCTCGAGTGCCAGGAACAGCCAGATGAGACTCGGAGCGCTCGCACACAACATCACACCCGTCAGACTGAACAGCACGAACGCGAAAAACTCGGCTCGCACAGTCCGCAGCGGGTTGTACGCCACACGCCCCAATGCAACGAGCGACTCCTCGCGTCGGTCCACCGTGCCTGTCATCAGCATGACGAGCAGGATGCCGATCACGCCGACCAGCATCTTGATGTACGGCACAAGCTCGGGCATCGGAGCACCGGCCGCAGCAAGGGCTTCTGTATCGCTGAACAGGCCCAGAACTGCAGCAATCAACAATGCAACGCAAGCGACGACGGCGCTGAGTTCGCGGAGCCTGCGCGCCGGCGACAGGCCGATGAGCATCACGGCGCAGGTGCCGAGGAACAGCACGGTCTCCGGCAATACCAGTGCAACGAAGCCCTTCACAGATCACCGCCGTTCAACGTGCCACCTTCATCTGCATCGCTCACCTCAGCATCGGCTTCGGCCGTCAGCACTGAGTCCGCCCCCGGGCCCAACCCCGCGCGATCGGCACCCTCGATCACTGCTTCAACAGTCGCGATCACCGGAGCTTCGATCGGATCGAGAACGAGGCCGGGCTTGAGACCGAGCACGAGACAGCCGATCGCCAGCGGCAGCAGTGTCGCGATCTCTCGCTTGCCGATGTCAGCCGGCAGGCTTTCGCCGTGCTCGTCGTGCTCGTGCGCCGCGTGGCCGGCCGGCTCCTTCAGCGGCCCGAAGCAAACCCTGCCGACGAGGAACAACAGGTAGATCGCAGCCACGATAACGCCCGTGCCGGCGATCAACGCATAGAACGGGCCGAGCGTGCCCCACGTCGCAGCGGGCAGCGGGCCGGCGCTCGTGGCGTAGTTCTGCCACATATCGCCGCCGGCCTGGAACGTGCCCAGCATGCACATGAACTCGCTGACGAAGCCGTTGAGCCCGGGCAGGCCGACCGACGCCATCGCGAAGAACACCATGAAGCATGTCCACACCGGCATCTTCGCCCCGAGGCCGCCCAGCTCGCGCATCGATCGCGTGTGGTACCGCTCGTACATGAAGCCGATGAGGAAGAACAGGCCGCCGGTGCTGAGCCCGTGATTGATCATGTACAGCACCGAGCCCTCGATGCCCGTGCTGTTGAGCGCGAACAGGCCGAGCACGCAGAAGCCGAGGTGGCTGACCGATGAATACGCGACGAGCTTCTTAACGTCGGTCTGCACCCAGCAAATCAGGCCCGCGTACACGATGCCGATGATGCTGAGCGTCGCGATGATCGGTGCGTACTCCGCACACGCCGCCGGGCAGAACGGCAGCACAAAGCGATAGATGCCGTACGTGCCGAGCTTGAGCAGCACGCCCGCCAGCACAACCGAGCCGGCGGTGGGCGCCTCGGTGTGCGCCATCGGCAGCCACGTGTGCACCGGGAACAACGGCACCTTCACAGCAAAGCCCGCAAGCATCGCGAGCATCACCCACGTCTGCTGCGTGACCGACATCGTCGCCGCGCTCATCGTGAGCGTTGCGATATCGAACGTCCATTCGCCGCCGAGCTGCTGAGCTGTGTACCACACGACGTACACAAAGCCGGCCAGCGTGACGAGCGAACCGGTAAACGTGTACAGGAAGAACTTGGTGGCGGCAGCCTTGCGGTTCGACGAGCCGAACAGGCTGATGAGCACGTACATCGGCACGAGCGTGAACTCGAAGCACGTGTAGAACACCACGAGATCGCGGGCTGCGAACACGCCGGTCATCGCCGCCTGAAGCACGAGCAGCCACGCGTAGAACGTCTTGCGGTCGTGATCGATGGCGGTCCACGAGCCGAGCACGCATAGCGGCCCAAGCAACGCCGACAGCAAGATCAGCAGCATCGAGACCGAATCGACACCCAGCGCCAGCGAGATGCCGAGCTGCGACAGCCACTCAACCGAGAACGCCATGCCGTCCGGGTTCGCGCCGTCCGACCAATCGAAGACCAGTGCAGCAATCAGCGACGCGAGCACCAGCGTCAGCAGCGTGCCACCGAGCGCGATCGCTCGCTCGCTCACAACGCGGGCCGGCGCGAAGGCGATGAGCAGCGCCGTTGCCAGCGGCACGCCAAACAAACCAATCCACGGCGAGGCTTCGAGCAACCGGTCCATCACGACGGCCCTCCGCCGCTAGCGGTCTGCGCGACCAGTGCCGCGACCAACAGCAAAATCGCCAGCCCCGCGACCATCTGCACCGCGTAATTCTGCAACCCACCCGACTGCAACGGCCGCAACGCCGAAGCGATCAGCCGCGGCAAGAGCCCGGCCAGATTCACCAGTCCGTCGACGACCAGCTTGTCGAACACCTTGAACACTTCGCTGAGCACCCGCAGCGGCGACACGATGATGCGGTCGTAAAACTCGTCGACGTACCACTTGTTCTCAGCCCAGCGCGGCACCGGTCCGAGCTTGGCTGCCACCGCATCGGCCCGGCACTTGCCAGCCTCGGTGCGATTGCCAAGCCCCAGGCTCCAGATGCCCTTCGGCCCGTGGAACCACGCCGCCAGCCCGATGCCGATGACGCCGAACACCGCCGAGACGTAATACATCGCCTTGTGCGGATCGAAGCCGAGGATCGTGCCGTGCGCATGCTCTTCGCCGGGCGCGTGCGCGACAAAAGCCGCAGCCGTGACGTTGTACGCCGAAGATTCCTTGATGAGTCCGCCGACCCAGCCCTTGCTCTCGCCGGCAAAGTACAGCCCAGCCGCCGCGATCGAACCCACGGCCAGCACAGTCAGCACGGTGTTGATCGCCCAGCCCGGCGCGTGCGGATGGAAGCCGTGATCGCCGTGTCCGTCACCATGTACGTCACCGTGGCCGTGATCAGAATGGCCTGAGTGGTCCGCATGGTCAGCGTGATCGTCCCCGTGGTCGTCATCGCCCGGCTCGGCATGCGGCGGCCCAACAAACACACGGAAGAACACGCGGAATGTGTAATACGCCGTCATGCCCGCGGTCAGCAGCAAGATCCAGCCGATCGCCTGATAGCCCGGGCCGAGCGTGGTGAACGCCTCCGCGAGGATCATGTCCTTGCTGAAGTAGCCCGCGGTCATCGGCACGCCGGCAAGATTCAGGCAGCCCACGAGCATCGCAAAGCTGACCACCCACCAGCCCTTCATCGACCACAGGCCGCTGAGCTTGCGCAGATCGAGTTGGCCCGCGAAGCCGTGCATGACAGCACCGCACGACAGGAACAGCGTCGCCTTGAAAAACGCGTGCGTGAACACATGGAACGCGCCGCCAGCCGAAGTCAGCGTGGCCAGCCCGACAAACATGTACCCGAGCTGAGACACCGTCGAATACGCCATGATTCGTTTGATGTCGAACTGAGCCATGCCGATCGTCGCAGCTAGAAACGCTGTGATCGTCCCGACCCAAGCCACGATCGGCAGCGCGTACTCGCTCAGCAAGAACAACGGCAGCGTGCGCGCGATCAGGTACACACCGGCTGTCACCATCGTCGCCGCGTGGATCAGCGCCGAGACCGGCGTCGGGCCTTCCATGGCGTCGGGCAGCCACACATACAGCGGGAACTGCGCTGACTTGCCGAACGACCCGATCATCAGCAACGCCGGGATCAGCTGAACCAGCGCCGGGATCTCATCGACCCGGCCTTCCTTGAGAGCCGCGATGTACGGCGCTGCGCGCTCAAACAGCTCGGCGTATTGCACGGTGCCGAACTGCGTGAACGTCAGAAAGATGCCCATGAGCAGCGCGAGGTCACCGATGCGGTTGACGATGAACGCCTTCTTCGCAGCCGCCACAGCGGCCGGCTTCTTGAAGAAGTAGCCGATCAGCATGTACGAGCACAGGCCGACGCCCTCCCAGCCGAGGAACATCAGCACGAGGTTGTCGCCCATCACCAGGCACGACATGCTAAACACGAACAGGTTGAACGCCGCGAAGAATCGGCAGTAGCTCGTGCCGACGTCGTGACTCATGTACTCGCTGGCGTACAGCGCGATCATCGTCGCGAGCCCGGTCACAAACAGCATCCACAGACACGTCAGCGAATCTATGTAGAACGCGAAGTTGGCTGTGAATCGCTGCCCCGGCTCGTCGCCCCACGCAAAGTCGATCCAGCGGAAGCCGTGCGCGACGGTCTGCCCGCCCGCGAGCTGCGTGTACATATACAGCGTCGTGCCGAACGCCGTGGCCAGCCCCGCGACCGTGATCCACGCCGGCAGCTTCGTACGATTGCCCGTGATCGCCAGGGCCGTGACGACGAGCAGGCTCACGATCGGGATGAACGGAATCAGCGTGACGTACCAAGGCCCGTCGTACGTCGTTGCGCCCGCGATGTAGCCGCTCGTCTTGCCCGCAGCATCGGCCGCTTTGTCCGGTGCGATGGCTGCCGACGTTTCCGTCGCTGTCATCAGCAGGGCCGCGATGGACTCGATCGTCTGTTCGATCACTCGTCAGCCCTTCAGCTCCGCCCACGCCTGAGCGTCGAGCGAGTCCTTCTTTCTGAACAACAGCACAACCAACGCGAGCGCAAGCGCCGCCTCGGCCGCTGCGACCGTCAGCACAAAGATGACAAACGTCTGACCCTCGTGCTCCAGATGGAATCGGCTGAACGCGATCAGCGCAATGCCAGCAGCCTGGAACATCAGCTCCGTGCACAGGAACATGATGATCAG
>JBCCQU010000155.1:0-5939 GCA_039208875.1 Planctomycetota bacterium | reverse complement strand
GTCCTGGCCGACGATGACCTTGCCGATTTCGTGGCGGAGCTTGGCGTAGGCATTGCCGACGTCGGCCAAGGCTACGGGCGCCGAGGCGGCGGGCGAGTTGCCGCCGGCCAGGGGGTCGCCGGATGAAGGGGCGGGGGTGGGGGCGTCGGTCATGCGTCTGCTCCTGTGCTCTCGACAGGATAGGGACCGGGCCCGATGCGGCTGCGACATGGAGGCGAATCGGCTCAGCTGATGAGGATCACGATGAGCACAGCCGCGGCGAGCAGGGCGGTGACGATCGCCCACGCCGGCATGCCGGAGGCGGCGTCGTTGAGCGCGTGGCCGCAGCTCGGGCACAGCACGGATTGGTCGTAGACGTCGGCCTTGCAGACGGGGCAGGTGACGTACTCGTCGCCGAAGCGTTCGAGGTCGGCCTCGCTCGGGCCTTCGGGGTCGAGCGGCTCGAAGTCGGGGGCATCGTCGCGCATCGTGTGATCGTTGGCAAGAAATCTTGGCTTGTCGTCGCGGATGGCGTGGTTGGCCTCGCGTTGCGCAGCGTGGGGTGCCGGCCCCATGCAGCCATCGGCTGGCGAGCGCACAGGCTGCAACCTCAAATTAGATGCACACGCTTCGTCAACTTCTTTTCGTTTGGTGGAGCAGGCTGTTACACAGTTTGTGCAAGGTTGCGACGAATCTAGCTTTGCTGTGATTTCGATTCTTGCTTTGTGGCTGGCATCATCGCTGGCTGCACGAGGTAGCAACCCGCTGGCGTCTGCCAAACGGGGCAAACAGCATCGAGTTCAGGAGATCGGCCATGCACGCTGAGCAGAGCGTTGCGCGTGATGTCGCGCAGTCACATCGATACCACATGAGCATTGGCGTCATCGCGGTGCTCCGAGCACGGTAACTCCTTGCCGTCGATCGTGGCCCGCTGGTGCTGCGATCGGCCTTCCCGAATCGATCCGCTTCGCTGCGTGTGGCAGCGGTGGTCCGCGTGTGTCCGGTGCGTCGCCGGGCGGGCGTTACCGCCGGCGCGATCGTTGCAACCCGACCTTGCCTGGCTTGCCCAACACGCTCATAGCTTGCAAGGCGGCGTTGCGAATCGCACCTCTGGTGGACCAACGGAGTTCATCTCGGAGGACAGGAACATGACCGCACTCGCAGCCACACCGCTTCTCGACGTTCGGGCCGTTCTCGGGCGTATCACACACGCCGTGGTTCGTGCCGATGCGTATCGCGAGCACGAGACGCACCGTCTGGAAGCACGCTTTGAAGCGCTCGCTCACGATGAAGAAGCGAGCCGGGTGGTCGTGGAGTTTCAGCCGGAGGCGGAGACCCCCAGCTCCGTGCTTAAGCTGCTCAGCAATCTCGGCGATCACTGCGCAGAGCGTGGCGGGCGATTGGTTGTCGTCGGGCTGAGTGCAGCCACACGCGAAGTGTGCAAGCGATGCGGTCTCGATCGCCGATTTGATACAGCGGACAATGTGCGCATCGCTATGGAGCTTGCGACGAAGCCGCGTGATCGTGGGCGTAACTCGTTCTGGTGGTTGCGTAAGGCTGCGTAAGGGAATGCGGTCGGTTCAGGTGCCGCGGACGAGCGCGCGCTTGTCGTACTCGTAGCCGCACTCTGGGCACGGGCCGACAGCCGGCAGGCCGTCAAGTGGATAGCGGCACTTCGGGCACGCCAGCTCGAACATGTCGATGGTGTCGTCCAGCGGGTCGGGGCCTTGCACGTAGCAATCGGCGAGGCCGTCTGGCCCGAGCACTTCCAGCGCTCGCTCGATGGGATCGGTCTCGGTGCCGCAGCGTTGGCAGGCAACGGGGCCGGGCGGGGCGTTGAGGCGCAGCGGCCAGTTGCACTCGGGGCAGTCGGGCTGTTGGTCTTTGGGCAGCAGCGTGAGGTCGGGCACGGTGGCGTCAAGCCATTCGTCCTCGGGCGGAGGCGACTCGGCCTGCAGGTGCGCTTCGAGGTCTTGCAGGATCGCGAGCGCATCGTCTTTGTCGGCCTTGTCAGCGATGAACAGGATCACGTTCTCGCGGTGCATCATGTCGAGCAGGCGTGCATCGCCGGGCACGTGATGCAGCGTGGCTCGGATGCCGTGCTGCAGCAGTTCGGCCTTGGCCATCTCAGCGATGACCGATGAGTTGTACGTCGTCAGCCGATGCATGATCTCGTCTTACGTTCCCATTGCCCACAGCCCATCGCCCATTGCCTTTTAAGCTTCGCCATCCGGTTCGCGGCCGGTGTTGTCGTCGCCCGCGATGCGGCTGGCGGGGAAGAGCCACAGCAGCAGGCTGCCCAGCTCGAACAACAGATACAACGGCACCGCGAGCAGGATCATGCTGAACGGGTCGGCAGGCGTGAGCAGCGCGCTCAGCACGAGCGAGCCCATCGCGATCTGTTTGCGGAAGCGGGCGAGGACCGATCGCTTGACGATGCCGACCCAGCCGAGCAGCAGCACGACGACGGGCGTTTGAAAGCCGATGCTGAAGCCGAGCGTCATGGTGAGGAACGACTTGGTGTATTCGCTGATGCGGTATTGCTGAGCGATCACCGCCCGTCGTTGGAACTGCGTGCCGAGCACTTCTTTCACGCCGCCGTTGTCATCGGGCACAGCGATGCGGAGGGATTTGTCGCGGGTGTTGAACCACATCGCGCCCGGCTCGGGCGATTCGGGGTCGGCATCGAGCACCGGCATCTGCGGGAAGACCATGCCTTCGGGCGCGGGCGCGGTGCGCGCGGGCGGGTCGGCGATGCCCGTGCCGAAGCCGATGAAGAACGACAGCACGATCGGCAGCATCGCGAAATACAAGAACGCGACGCCCGAGATCGTGAGCACGCTCGACAGCGGGATGAGGAAGTACACGAACCGGCGCTCGCGGAGATAGAGGCCGGGCGAGACGAAGCGCCAGAGCTGATAGAGCAGCCACGGGCTGCCGACGATCACGGTGAGCACGAACGCGAGATAGAAGTAGATCGCGAAAGTCTCGACGAAGTTGGTCGCGAGCATCTGCGGCGGCTGATCTGCAGCGAGCAGCGCCTTACGCACGGGCTGCACGACGAAGCCGAGCAACGGCTTTGCAGCGATGAGCGAGACGATGAAGATGGGCACGAGGCCGAGCAGCGAGAGGATGATCCGCTTGCGCAGCTCTTCGAGGTGATCGCCGAGCGGCATGATCGCGGCGTGCGGGTTGTGCCCGGATTTGGCCATCGGTGAGCGAGGATAGGAGGCGGAGGGAGAAAACAGCGGTCAGAGCGAAGAGAGACCAGATCGATCGTCTGCTGGCGACGGACCGTCAGGCCTTGTCGTAGAGGGTGTCCAACGTGTCTAGGCAGCTCAACGCTTGCTGTTGCGTCATCAGGGATGTTGGCATTCTGAACAAATGTCGCTGGATGTGTTCCTCAAATCGTCTCGGGAGTCGAACGAGATGCTTCTCTACGAGATGGGCGAGGTGGCCCGGCCACAGCCAAGCGTCGTCCCAGCAGAAGTGGCTCAGCCTGTAAGAATGCCCGAAGCACATGGGGCAATCAAGCTGAGCATCGGCGCTCAGGTTTGCTAAGCCTCCCGCCGTCCGCGATTCGAGGTAGGTGACTACACGAGCGCGTATTCCGTCGTCCCACGTGTCATCTTGGAAGGCCGGCGCAACGACGTTGCGGTTAGATGATTGAGTCTTGCTGCGCACTCCGATTATCAGCCCATAGCCAAACCACTGGAACGGCCAATTCTCAAGGTCGTACGCGTCGAGTGAAATCGGGGGACCGTCGACCCAGCCGTCGTAAGCCATAGAGCGCCTTCCACTTCGGGCAGACCTCAGCTTACTTGCATGATCATCGCGACGCGGCCCTCGACGTTGCGGCCCTGGCCGACGATCGCACCCTCGACGTAGCCCTGCGGCAGGTCGTCCACCGTGATCTCCGCGAAGCCGAACTTGGCGAAGAAGGCCGGCGTCTTGGTCAGCAGCACGACGGTGGTCATGCCCTCAGCCTTGGCCTTGGCGATGAGCGCCTCGACGATGGCTCGGCCCGCGCCGTTGCCGCGCGCACGATCGGCGACCGATACCGACCGGATCTCGGCGACGGTGGGCGGCCATTCCACGAGCGCGCCGCACGCGCGCACGCCTTCGTGCTCGGCTGCGTCGTCACGCACCACGACAAACTCATTGATCGTCTTGGCGATGTCCGCAGCGTCGCGGCGGAGCGTCAGGCCTCGGTCGGCCCAGAGGTTGACCAGCGATGCGATGCCCGCTGCGTCGGCATCGGTCGCGTCGGTTGCGGTGTCGACGAAGCCGGCCTGCGACGAAGCCGGTGAGTCGGCTGGCTTGGGCTCAACGAGCGAGCCGGTGTTCTGGTTTGCGGCCGGGTCGAGCACGCCGGCGTTGTGTTCGGTGTTCACGGCTGATTCCAAAGACGGAGGATCGGAAGGAGGCACGAGCGATGTTGATGGTGGATCAGTCGATCGGGCTCGCGTTGAGATCGTTTGACGCAAGTTGCGGGGCAAGAGCGGGGGCAAGCAGGGTGACGAGCAGTGCGTTCTGCGCCCACATGCGATTCTCAGCCTGGTCGTACACGACCGATGCCGGGCCATCGATCACCTCGGCCTCGACCTCCTTGCCGCGGTAGGCCGGGAGGCAGTGCATGAAGATCGGGTCGGCGTCGACGTTCTTGCCGATGAGGTCCATCATGTCTTCGTCGACGCAGAAGCCGGCGAAGGCCTCGTTGCGGAGCTGGGCCTGGTGATCTTGGCCCATGCTCACCCAGCAATCGGTGTAGACCGCGTGATGTCCTTCGACAGCCTCGACGCGGTTGGACAGCGTGATCGTTGCGCCGGTGAGCTTGGCAGCGTCGAGCGCTGACTTGAGCACGTGGAACTGCGGCTCGAAGCCCTTGGGCGTGACAACAGTCATGCTGACGCCGAGCTTCGCACAGGCGAGCATGAGCGAGTGGCACACGTTGTTGCCGTCGCCGAGCCACGCGAGCTTGAGGCCTTGCAGCGTGCCGAATTGCTCCTTGAGTGTGAGCAGGTCGGCGAGTGCCTGGCAGGGGTGCTCGTGATCGCTCAGTGCGTTGACGACGGGAATGGAGCCGTGCTCAGCGAGGCCGGTGAGCGTGTCGTGGCTGAAGGTGCGAGCGACGATGGCGTCGGCGAAGCGTTCGAGGTTCTTGGCGTAATCGACGATGGGCTCGCGCTCGCCGATCTTCTGCTTGTCGTGATCGAAGTACATCGCGTGGCCGCCGAGCTTGTTGATGCCGATCTCGAAGCTAACACGCGTGCGGAGGCTGGGCTTCTCGAAGAGCATGACGACGCTTTTGCCGGCGAGGGCTGTGGCCCACTTGCCGGGCTTGCCTGTCGCAAAGTCGGCCTTGATCTGCGACGCGAGCTCGAGGATGGCTGCGAGCTGCTCGGGCGTGCAGTCGTCGATGGAGTTGAAGTCGGCACCGGCTGTCGATGCAGCAGCGGCCGGCTTGTCCTCGATGAGTGCAGCGGCTGATGCAGTGCTGGGCTTGGCGTTTGTCGCGAGTGCTGTCATGGTTGTCGTCCTTGCTGATCTGTCGAGCTGCCGGGGCCAAGCTGGTGTCGCGTGGGTTGGCGAGTCTGGCCCGCTCGGCGGCTTGTGTGTTTCGTGTGTTCGTTTCGTCGGATTCGATTCGAGAAAGGTCGGCGTGCTTACGAGAGCGCTGGCGTCGGCCTTCGTCGTCGGCCCGTGCCTTTGGCACGCTCGGCCGTTGCGTGTAGAGCGGTTCCGATATCACCCGCGAGTGCCTCCGCTGGGCTTGCCCACGGAGCGATGCGAACGACGCTGCCGCTTGATGCTGCGATGCGGGCAGCTGCGCGGACCTTGGCTGCCATGCCGCCCGCGATCACGCCGGCTTCGATGAGTTGCTCAGCCTCGCTCGCGGCGAGCGACGCGATCGGCTCGCCCGTTGCATCGAGCACGCCGGGCACATCGGTCAGCATGAT
>JBCCQU010000154.1:0-5966 GCA_039208875.1 Planctomycetota bacterium | reverse complement strand
GTATCGCGTCGAGCCTTGGCGGTGAGGTGGGCTCGCAGATCGCTGGCGGCGAATCGATCGGCCTGCTCGACAAGCTCGACGGCCTGAATGAAGAGCTGGGCTTTGCTGCCTATACGCAGCCGCCGCAGGAATGGATCGCAACGGACGGACCCAAGGGCTACTTCGATGTGCTCGCCATCACGCTCGCGCTCATGGTTGGCACGGCCGGCCTGCCGCATGTGATTATCAGGTTCTACACGGTGCCGCGCGTACGCGATGCTCGGCTCAGCGCGTTCTGGGCGCTGCTGTTCATTGCAATCCTCTACACCGCTGCGCCGGCGGTGGGCGCCTTCGGCCGAACGAATCTCATCGAGGCGACACGCGACGCGTGGTACAACGCAGAAGAAGCGCCCGAGGGCGATCGCGTCATTCCCGAGTGGTTCCGCACGTGGGAAGAGACCGGGCTGCTCGCTTGGGTGGATAAGAACGACGACGGACGAATTCAGTACCGCGCTGGTGCGCCGTTCACCAGCGACAACAGCAAGCCGAAGTTCCTCAATGCTGAGAACGAAGACGGCGAACTCGAACCCGTCCGCGGCAAGCACGGCGAACGCATGCTCCGCATGTCGCAATCTGAGGGCGACGGTGGTGTCACGCTGACCGACAACGACAACGAGCTGTTTATCGATCAGGACATCATGGTGCTCGCCAATCCGGAGATCGCGCGACTGCCGGCGTGGGTGATCGGCCTCGTGGCAGCGGGCGGCCTCGCGGCGGCGCTGTCGACGGCTGCGGGCCTGTTGCTGGTGATCTCGACCGCGGTGAGCCACGACCTCGTGAAGCGCACGCTCGCGCCGAACGTGAGCGAGAAGAACGAGCTGTGGATCGCTCGCGGCGCGGCCGGCATTGGTGTGATCGGCGCGGCGCTGCTCGGTATCTATCCGCCCGGCTTCGTGGCGGAGGTCGTTGCGCTGGCGTTCGGCCTCGCGGCATCCAGCTTCTTCCCGGTCATCATCCTCGGCATCTTCTGGAAGCGCATGAACCGAGCCGGCGCGATCACGGGCATGATCTGCGGCATCGGATTCACGGCTGCGTACATTGCGTACTTCAAGTTCCTCGGCGGCTCGCGCGACAATTGGCTGCTCGGCATCAGCCCCGAGGGCATCGGCTCCATCGGCATGCTCGTGAATTTCGCGATCGGCATCACCGTGGCCAAGCTGACCGCGCCGCCTTCGGATGAAATCCAGCAACTCGTCGAGTCGATCCGCGTACCGACGGACGCGGGCGAGGCGCACGAGATGCAGGTGCCGCCGGCGACCCAAGGGGAATAGCCGATTGACCAAAAATCGCGCACTCGACCCGACCTGTGGCGCGTTTTACGAGTTCTGCGATTGAATATCGCGAGTGTGTACCGATACACCTCTAATCCGCTCGTGAGACTGATCGCGGACTTTGGAGACCGGTATGGCTCGGATGTGCATGGTCGTTGTGGCGTGGCTCGCGATTGTTCCAACGCTGACGACGTTTGCTGATGCTGCGGATGATTCCGCAGTGCAGGTCGCCATTCCGAGGCAGGGGCCGTTCGCTATCGACGGCGGCGGGCCGAAACTCACGATCGGCGGCCACTTCCAGGCACGCTATCAGTCCACGTTCGGGCTGGAATCCGATCAACCCGAAGACACGGTGACCGGTTTCTATCTGCCGCGGATGCGGCTGAGCTTCGACGCCGACCTGCCGGACGACCGCTTCAGCTTCACCGTCGTGACCGACTTCAACCGATCGACCGGCGAGGCCACCGCTCTCGATGTGTACGGCGAGGCACAACTCAACGACAGCACCAAGCTGCGATTCGGCCAGTACAAGCTGCCGTTCACACGCGAGTTTGATGTCAGCTCCAAGCGCGTCGTCGCGGTCGATCGATCGGTCGCTGACGGCTTCTTTCGGATCAACCGCACCCAGGCTGTGACGCTCGACTACCGAGGCGATCGCGTGCGAGTACGGCTGTCATCGTCGGACGGCCGCCAAGCTTCGAACACAACCTTCTTCGACAGCGACGAGGCCGACTACGCGTTCACCGGCCGATTCGAGCTGCGGCTCGGCGATGCCGGTTGGCGGCAATATCGCGACATGTCCAGCTTCCGCGGCAGCGAGAACGGCGTGCTGCTCGGCGCTGCGGTGCACTTCCAACGCGATGGCGACACTCGCCAACCCAGCAGCCTGTTCGGCGACGAAGAAGTCAGCCTGCTGTCCTTCACCGCTGATGCGAGCTTCGAGGGCGACGGCTGGAACATCGGCACGTTCTTCTACGGCCAGACCTTCGACGGCAACGACAACACCATCACCGACCTCGCCTTCACCGTGCAGGGCGGCTTGTTCGTCACCGAGACGTTCGAGGTGTTCGCCCGCTGGTCGCAAGCCTTCCCCGATGACGATCGCATCACCAACGACACCTTCTCGCAGGTCTCGACCGGCTTCACGCGATTCATCATCCCCAAGAGCCACGCGCTGAAGTTCACGTTCGAGGTCGCGTACTCGCCGGGCGATCAGGCGCAGTCGTCGTCGCTCATCGGTCGCCGCGATTTCAACGGCATCTTCCCCGACCAAGACAACGACCAGTTCGCGATCCTCGCGCAGCTACAAATGCTCTTTTAGTCGGAGGTCTCGACCGTCAGCGTCGCGGTGGCTGCGGTCACGCGATCGAGACGCTCAGCGATTGATTCGCGCACCGCCGCTTCCGTCCGCTCGACGATGCCATCGAACAGCGTGATGTCGCCGTCGGCGCTGGAGAGCATGACCGTGACCCGCTCGTCGAGGTCGATGAAGTCATCACGCAACCGCAACGTGAGCGACGGCACATCGGCCCGCTCGATCGTGATCGTCTGGCCGGAGACCGCAGCGATGACGACATCGCCGGCCTCGGCATGCTCGGCATCGATACCGAGCCAATAGAACCGCGTGTGCGTGACGTCGTCCTGCCGCCACACGACGCGAGCGGGCCACGCATCGCGCGAGCGCTCGGCCATCCACGGCAGGGCCTCGGCGTCGCGGCGATTCATCCAGTGCCCGAGCCCGTCGTAGATCTGCACCCAGTGGTCGTAGCCGTCCGGGTCATCGGCCTGCAACTCACGGAGCTGATCACGCCACTGCTTCGCGACGGTGTTTCGGTTGAAGGCTGCGTCTTCGCTGCCCATAAAGATGGCGAACGGCAGGTTGCGCAGGCCGAGCGGCTGGGCCTCGTTGGGATGCCCGGCCATCATCGCGGCCGCGGCAAATCGATCGGCCATCCGCGGCCCGAGCTGGTACACGCCGTCGCCACCGGCCGAGTAACCCATGAGATACACGCGATCGGGATCGACGCCATGGACGGCGACCGCGGCGTTGATGAGCTCGCTGAACATGACATCGATCTCGGCCCGATGCCATAGATTCCACGTGTCGCTCGGCGCTCGCGGCGCGATGTACAGCCCTTCATCGGGCTCGTACAGCCGAATCTGATTCTGCCATTGCTGATCGTTGACGCGGGCCGCGGTGCCGCCGCCGCCGTGCATCGAGATCCACAGGCTGCGCTCGCCTTGGTCGGCATCGCCGAACGTCCGCTGCATGATGCGGAGATCGCCCGCGTCGGTCGCAATCGTGCCGGCCTCAAACGCATCTGTGTGTTCTTCGCGTCGCTCGGCTGCGCGTTCAGCGAACACCGCTTGCAGGAGTGCCTCAGCGTCGGCCTGAGACAGCTGCGCAGACGCGACACCAGCCGCTGCAATGAGGACCGCCGCGGACGACCAAAGCATGTCGTTCGTCCAATGCTGCAATGCAGCCGCTCAGATGCCGCGAGCCTTGGCTTGCTGCGCGATCGTCAGCTTGGTGCGAGCCGCGCGACGCTCGTGGTTGATGCGATCGGTCTCGGCGCCGCGATCGGCTGCATCGGCCGGCACGGTGCGGGCTTCGGCCTCGGCCAGTTCGGCCTTGGCATCGGCTTCGTTGATCCGCTCGGCGGGCACCGCACGCTCGGCCAAGATCGTCAGCTTCTCGCCGGCCATTTTCACGAAGCCGCCGTCGATGAAGTAGCTCCGCGTGCCGCCCGCAGCGTCGCCATCGGCGTGGCGGACGGTCAGCTCACCGAGGCCGAGCCGGGCGAGCAGAGGCGCACGGCCCGGCAGCACACCGAACAGGCCGTCCCACGCCGGGACCACGGCGTGCGCCACGGGCTCGTCGAACAGCTTCTCGGCGGGGGTCACAAGCTCGCAGTGAAAGGTCTTGCTCATAGCGTCCTTCGTTGATCTGGTGCGGCCTTGGCGTGCCGCATGGTAGCCGGGTCGGTGGCTGCAGTGGCTAGCATCGCCGCGTGCAAGCGCCAGCCTCCAACGCCGACCGCACCCGGGCCGCCGTCACGATCGGCGGTGCGGTGCTGTTGCTGCTGCTGGTGGCCGCATGGCGGCTGCTCGCCGGGCCCACGTTCGGCTGGCCGGACGACCCGGCAGCCCGCGATCTTCGCCTCGATCGGCTCCTGGCCGGCTCGGTGGCCGGTGGCGGGCTCGCGGTCGCGGGCGTGCTGCTTCAGAGCCTGCTCCGCAATCCGCTCGCGTCGCCCGATCTCCTCGGTGTCTCGGCCGGGGCGTCGTTCGCAGCGATGCTTTCGGTCGCGATCGGCTACTGGTCAGCCGGCCAGATTCAGCCGCAGAGCCTTGCCCAAGGACCGGCAGCGCTCGCCGGAGCCTTCGCCGCGATGGGCCTGGTGTATGCGCTCGGCTCGCGTCGCGGCCTTATCGACCCAACTTCGATGATTCTCATCGGTGTGATCGTCGCGGTGATCGCTGGGGCTGGCATCGTGACCGTGCAGCACCTGCTGCCGAGCCGGGGCCAACTCACCGGCCGATGGCTGGTCGGCGCGATCGATCCGGAGATCGAAGCAATCGATGTCGCGCTACCGGCCGCGTTGCTGCTCGGCGCGACGATGTGGGCGGCAATCAGCGGGCGTGCGTTCGACGCAATGGCGCTCGGCGAAGACGACGCTGCAGCCTCGGGCGTTCGGCTCGGCGCGGTGCGCTCCGGCCAATTCATCGCAGCGGGCGTGCTGACCGCAGCATCGGTGTGGCTGGCCGGCCCGCTCGGGTTTGTCGGGCTCGTCGCTCCGCACCTTGTTCGGCTCGCTGCGGGTCCGGCCCATCGCTGGCTGGTCGTCGGCTCGGCGATCGTCGGTGCGGCGCTGGTGGTGGCTGCCGACGCAGCCGTCGCGAGCCTGACGCTACCGACCGGTCGCCTGCCCATCGGCGTGCTGACCTCGCTGATCGGCGGCCCGGTCTTTCTGTGGATGCTGCTCGAGCAGAGAAGCCGAAACTAGTTGCCGCAGTTAGTCACCGCAGTTCGTTGCCAGAGTTAGTCGTCGCCGATCGCCGATAGCGAAACCGCGTGCAGCGGCGCCTCCGATGCTGCGATCGGCTCGGCCAGATCGATCGGCAGATACACGCCCCGCTCGTGATCGCTGTTGAGCACCACGCCGCACGGCGGCACCACCGCGATGCCGTCGTCCGCGTGCTCGTGACCCACCAGAAACAAACTCACGCCCCACCGCTCAACGAGATCCTCGAGTTGCTCGGCGTCGTAGCCACGGCCCCAGACCATCATGTGGCCCGATCCCGTGAGCGGCTGAAAGTCCTCCGGCGTCAGATCGCGATCCAGAATCGTCGCATCGAATCGCTGCATCTGTGCCGGCCCCGGCAGGCTGTGCGAGCACAAGACATCTCGCCGCGACCCCTGGCAACGAAGCGCGATCGGCATGGAGCGAATAAACGCCTGGATGGCTTCGTCGACGCGCGATGCTTCGCTGCCGAACACATACTCGACGCCGGCGTTGAAGGCATCGACACAGCGCACGCCGTTCTTCACGATGCCCGAGCCCACGACCTGCGCAAGCTCATGGTTAGCCAGCAACGTGTGCACCCGCTCCGGATGAGCAGCCTTCATGGCTGCAACACGCGCCAGCGCCCGAT
>JBCCQU010000153.1:0-6002 GCA_039208875.1 Planctomycetota bacterium | reverse complement strand
CCGAGGTGCATAACAAATCTCGCCCGCGCGGATGACGGTGTACTGGAACGGTCAACTTATCCATGATCGCGTTGCTGTCCTATCGGCAACCCGCGGACGCGAAGGGCAGGAGTCCGATCGGATGCGTGTGCCGACCAGCGAGCCCGGCGTCACAATGCAGGTCGGCCCGCTCCAACTGCAAGACCATTGGTCCGAGGCGGACGGCCCTGTGCGCTACCGGAACGTCTGGGTGCAACCGCTAGAGAGCATGTCATTCACGCCGGCCGGTTGGGTTGACGCGTTCGATGGAAAGACGCTCGGCGGTTGGTCCGTTGTTGGCGGCAGCGCGACGTACCGCGTGGAGCAGTCGGAGGATGGCCCGATCATCGTTGGCGCGAGCGCCCCCAACTCGCCGAACACGTTTCTTGTTCTTGATGAGCCTTTGGACAACTTTGAGGTGTTCATCGAAGTCAAGCAACACCCGGAACTCAACAGCGGCATCCAGATCCGAAGTCACGTAGATGGTGGCGTTACCAATCGCAGCGGTCGGCTTCGCGGCCTCCAGGTCGAACTCGACCCGTCGCCGACCGCCTTTACTGGTGGCACCTACGACGAAGGCCGGCGAGGCTGGATCAAGCCGCTTACCACTTCGCTCACCGCGCGTCGTGTGTATGACCCTTCGGCATGGAACCAGATCCGAATCCTTGCTGAAGGCCCGCGTGTTCGGACTTGGGTCAATGGCATTCCAGCGTCTGATGTCTTCGATGCTGTCGATCACTCCGGCCACCTTGCGCTGCAAGTCCATGGCGTGGGAAATCGGAATGAGAAGATGGAAGTCCGGTGGCGCAATCTACGAGTTCGGCGATTGCAGCCGAACTAGTTGTGTGCTGTTGTCGCCGGGGCATTAAATATACGGCGGCATGAAATCGCTCCTGTATACCCACGCAGGCCGGGCCGCCCTCGCCAACTCTGATAGGCCTACAGAGATCGCCGACGAATGCCGGCATCAGCACGGCGAGGGGGCGGGTCGCGAGTTTGTCGTGCGTGAACCTATTCGGAGGTGGAGCCTCAGCCTGCTGATGCACCCGGATCCGTGGTGAAGATCGCCTTTCTCGACATACCTCGTCGTGCCGCAACGTGCAGTACGGCGCTAAGCCTTTGAAGATGTCAACGTATCATGGGCAGCATCGGGCTTGAAGTCGTTGTGCCATGAGCCAATGCGTTAAATCGCTGCTCAGTCGATTCTTTTGTTGGCAGCAGTTTCGATCGCTTCGCCCAGTAGTTCACATCGCGGAAGCCTCGCTCGACCTTCGCGTTGACGTGCTAAGTCGGAATCTGGCATCGGACATGGATCGAGCCTCCGGATTCGATGCGCTGTCGGAAACCGTGACAGAACTGACTGCCGTGATCGGTCACCAGATACCGAGGGCGTCTCCCCGCATCTTCGGCAGCACCCTCGAAGCATGTGGCAAGGTCGTTCGAGCCGATCCGCCGATCAGATCGGATCCTGTCATCTATAGCCTTCTGCCAGTTTCCGGTCGTGGTGGGATGCAAAACGAAGCACTCGCCGGCTTCCTCGGCAGATCAACCCCGCAACAGCATGACCTGCTGGATCTCGGCTCACTCTTCCGTTGCGTAGTGCGGAAGCTGATTCGCTGGCTTCCGGCATCGCCGCAATCGGAAGATGTCTAGTTCACGTTCCAACAGAGGTCATCCGCAATGCAGGGCATCCCGGTCGCTCGTGACCATTACAAGCGGGGATGCGTCCGCGAACATTCCCGCCGGGGCGATCGTCCCCGCTACGCCATTCACCCGCCGCTCACTCGTCAATCGGCCATAGCACGACGTCTGTACCCGCCGGCGCGCGCTGCCAGTCGCCCCTCGCGATGTCCGCAGCCGCGCCATCGTTGTCTTCGCCGTCCGGGCCGATGCTGTAGACCATCACGTGGTCATCGTCATCCAGCTTGAGCCGAAGCTGCGGAAAGCCCGGCGCGAGCATGTCCGCGATCTCCTCCGCCGGCGGCAGCAGATCATCATCGATCTCGTCCAGGCTCGCGGGCAACTCGCCATGACTCAGCCGATGCCGATGCGCAGCAATAGTAACCGTCGCAGCCCTCGCCTCCGTCATGGACGCCACCCAAGGCCGACGGATCGATGCATAGACACCCTGCACCGGCTCGTCGCTTGTGATGATTTCGTTGAATCGTCGGTCGGCATCCGCACGCGCCGCGTCATCGCGCGCAAGCATCGCGTTACACCAGTCGATGATCGATGTTGCAAGTGCTCGCTCTGCCGTGGCCGACATCTCTCCAAACGTCTCGATATCGCCCTCCGCCGTATCGCGGATGACGGCGTCGGCGAGGTCGGAAGCGAGCACGTCAAAGTCGTCGTCGTCCTCGTCGCTGTAGCCGCTTACGCGAAACTTTGCGGTGAAGGCATACTCACCGATCACAGCAGCCTCAAACGCCAACGCCGCGGGCTTCGACACAATTTCAGCAAGCCTGGCCAACTGCGAGTCGTTCAGCATCCCGCTTTCCACTGCCCGAGTCAGAAGCGGCGCCACGCGTCGCGTCATACCGTTGGCAAGCGTTGCCGACACAACTGAAGGCGGCGAGAAGAACTGTGCCCGGGCGAGCGAGGCAAGGCTCGCATATGCGCTCACGAACTCAGCGTCGTCACCATCTTGCACAGCGAAGTGCATGCGAGCCCACAAAAGTCTGACGAGCCCTT
Organism: Planctomycetota bacterium; assembly: GCA_039208875.1. GTDB lineage: Bacteria > Planctomycetota > Phycisphaerae > Phycisphaerales > UBA1924 > JBCCQU01. Next base: position 3,293 of record JBCCQU010000153.1, on the reverse strand, counting down.
GTTCGTCACCAAATGAGAACGTCGTGCGTGGCTCGACAAACTGGTGCTCCGCTTCGTCGCCAAACAAGTTGGGATTCATCCAGTCGTGCCGCCGGGCCGAGAACGGATGGTCGAGCTTTTCGTCGAGGAAGCGAATGAATGCACGGAGTTCCGCTTCGGTTGCGTAGCGATCGCTGTCGCCAACGTCTTCACCGAGGCCGTGCAGAAAGAGAAACAACCCGATGGCCTCCGGCCTGAATTCGTCGGCAATCGGTGCCTCGGTCAGCAACGCCCATGCACTCGCAGCACCGTCCACACTTTGCGAGGCCTTGATAGCCGCAGCCGTCACGTCGGTGATTCGCTCGTCGTCACGGCCGTTGATGGGCTCAAGACCAAACGCCCGCGCCTGAATCTCGAACATCGCAGCGTCAAGCAGTGCAGCTTGATCCGCAGATGCGAGCCGGTCATCAATCGTCATCGCCGCGATCGCCTCGTTGCGTTGGTCGTTCGGACTCGCTTTGTCATCGCCGCAGCCGCCGAGCAATATCACGGTTGCTACGAGTCCAATCCAGCGCATCGCCATTGAGCCCCCGTTTGCTTCACGCTTTCGCCTCTACCTGTTGCCCCGGCTTGCCAGCCTCCGCACGCTTGGCCTTGCCCTCTTCCAGCAGCGCCTTCGCTTCGCCAGCCAGATAGAACGAGCCGCACACCACGATCAGGTCATCGCGACCGACAGCGCGAGCCGCGGTGTTGATCGCCTCCTTCACGTCCGGCACCACCTGCGTCATCTTCGTCGAAGTTTCCGCAAATCGCTTCGCCAGTTCGTGCGGATCGCACGCCCGCGGATTGCTCGAGCTCTTCGTGAAGATGATCTTGTCAGCCCCGAGCGCGACCTTCTCAAGCATCGCGTCGACGTCTTTATCCGCCGCACAGCCAAATACCATCACCATGCTGTCGTAGCGGATGTGCGCACCGATCGCCTTGATCATCGCGTGCACGCTCTCCGGCGTGTGCGCACCATCCAGCAAGATCCGCGGCTGATCCAACGCCGGCTCGAGCCTGCCGTGCATCTGCGTGCCGGCCAAACCAAGCGCCACCGGCCTCTCCGCGCAAGAGAACCCACGCTGATTCAACTCGGTCAGCGCCGCGAGCGCGAGCCCGCAGTTCTGCGCCTGATGCTCACCCTTCAGCGGCACCGGCAGATGCTCGTAACTCGTCGTGCTGTCGGACACACAAACCCGCACGTGCGGCCCAAGATCAGGGTCAGCCTCAAACCGGTACGAGAAGTCAACGTCTTTCCCGAGCACACGCAGCGGCGCACCGACTTCCTCTGCAACTTCCTTCAGCGTCGGCAGCACTTCCTTGCCCTGGTTGAACGTGAACGCCGGCACGCCCGGCTTCAAGATGCCAGCCTTTTCGCGCGCAATCTGCTGCACGTTGTCACCCAGCAACTGCGTGTGCTCAAGCTGAATCGCCGTGATGATGCACAGCTCCGGCGTAATCACATTGGTCGAGTCGAGCCGCCCACCAAGGCCCACTTCGATCACCGCCACATCCACAGCACGCTCCGCGAAATACTGGAACGCCATCGCGGTCGTCATCTCGAAGTACGTCGCCTCGCCAAACTTCTTCTCGATCGCCGTCGCCGCAGCAGCCACCTGCCCAAGCGCAGCCACAAAGTCCTGTTCATCGATCCAGTCGCGATTGATGCGGATGCGCTCACGCGGGCTCACCAGGTGCGGGCTTGTGTACAAGCCCACCGCATAGCCGCACCCCGCAAGTCCGGCGGTCAGCATCTCCGCCGTCGAGCCCTTGCCCTTCGAGCCAGCGATGTGCACCGTCTTCACCCGCTCGTGCGGATTGTCGAGCCGATCGAGCAGGTCCCGCATCCGATCCAGCTTGAACATCGTCGGATCGAGGCGCGCAGGCCGGGCCCGCTCCACGTTCATCCGTTCATCCAGATAGCGGACAGCGGTCTGGAAGCTCGCAAAACGCCGGGGGCGGAGGGGGCGACGTTTGCTGGGCACGGGCTTTCCCGTGGCTCCATCCGACGCCGCCCGGCTGCTGCTCGCAGCGGGGGAGGTCTGTGCCATGCCGCATCCTAGAACCGCACAGCGTGGTCCCCAAGCCTGAAACGCTCCAAACCGGCACCTTTCAGTCCGACGCCAGCACTTTCCACAGCAACCCGCCCACCAGCTCGCCGCTCGCGCCTGCCTGCTCGCCGCTCGCGCCGGGCAACTCGACGCCCTGCGTCGCCACCGATACGCCTCGCGCAGTTTCTGCCGACCCATCGCCGCGTGCCGCTCGCCCCGCAACCCGCTGGCCTCGGTCTTCACCGATCGCGACCGACCACTCGTGAAATCCACAGCCCATCGCCGATCATTCTGCCCACGGAGCCAACGCCTCCGCCAGCCACGCATCAAGAGAAAGCGAGAGCAACCATGGGGATGGGCCATCGATCCGGAGCGTTCGCAGCAGCCCTGGCAACAGCCGCAGCGGTGCACAACGCGGAAGCATCCAACCCGGTCATCATCCACGTCGACGACGACGCCCCCGCAGGCGGCGACGGCTCAACGTGGCAGACCGCCTTCAACGACCTTCAAGACGCCCTCGACCTGGCCGGGCTCTACCAAGGTCAGAGCACTGTTGAACTTCGCCTGGCAGATGGGCTCTACACACCCGTCCCCGTTGTCCATGAGCAGTCCGGCCTGCCTCTTGATCTCACCGACAACTCGGCCGACGGCTTCGTCCTTTCGGCCTTCACACCGATCGGTACGGCATCGGTTTCGCTGACAAGCGGCATCGGTTCGGGCTTTAAGCTGCTCGGCGGCTATGCAGGCCTCTCGCTTCCAGATGCGCCCGGCGTGCGGGATGCCGATCAGTTTGTCTCGATCATCTCAGCCGACCGGCTACGAGACGACGACCCTGACGAGCAGCCGGGTACCGAAGCTGCGCCCTTCCCGTTGCCGGTCAGCAGCACACGAAACGACAACGCGGCCACCGCACTGACGATCCGAGTGCCGACCGGCACAGTCGTTCTCGATGGGGTGCGCTTGCAAGGAGCGACGGGTGAAGGCGACAACGGCCATGCGGTCTCCATCGACAGCTACAACTTCTGGTGGCGTTCAGAACGCTCGCCGACACTGCTTCTGGCCGATAGCCGCATAGAGCGGAATTCGGGCGCGTTTGGAGTCGCGTTGCATGCCAACCGAGCCTCGATCGCAATGTCGGGCGTTGTGGTGGAAAACAACGTTGCCGACGGGCTCGATCGGACCGACTCGTGGTTTGGTGCCCTTGTGCGACAGGACGTCATG
>JBCCQU010000152.1:0-6022 GCA_039208875.1 Planctomycetota bacterium | reverse complement strand
CCGCTTGGCCTTCGCAATCAGTGCTTTGGTCGACATCTTCGCTCCTGATCTCGCTCACCCGCTCAGGCGGACGCGGCCTTCTTCTTTTTCTCAACCGGCTTCACGAACGGCATCCCAAGCTCCTCGAGCACAAACTCGCTGAGCTCGCGGCTCGAATTGCTGAACACCAAGTTGATGTTCATGCCGTGCGTGAACGTCACGTTGGCCATGTTGATCTCAGGGAACACGCCCTGCTCGGTCAGGCCCATCGAGTAATTGCCCTGGCGATCGAACGCCTTGCGGCTCAAACCACGGAAGTCCTTGATACGCGGCGTTGCAAGATTGATCAGCCGATCAAGGAAGTGCCACATCCGGTCGCGACGGATCGTCACCATCACCGACGAGTCGTAACCCTCGCGAACCTTGAAGTTCGACACCGACTTCTTCGCCTTCACGACCACCGGCTTCTGACCGGTGATCTCTGTCAGCGTCGAGATGACCGTCTCGCGGATGTTGGCCGGGACCTTCGTGCCGTCCAGGTGACGCCCGACGTTCACGTTGAGGGTGATCTTGTCGAGCGTCGGCTGCTGCATCGGGTTCTTCAGCCCGAACTTCTCAGCGATCTTCGGCCGAATCTCAGACTCGAACCGCGCGCGAAGCCTCGCTGCCTTTGCAGGCTCGGCATTCGCCAGGTCGGCCTTCTTGTCTTTCTTCTTCGCCATCATGCACCTCGCTGCCCGGACGCTTCCATCTCAGGAGCCCGGCAAACGTTTCGCTCAGCCGATTACTTCTTCGCTGCCGGGCTGACCTGCCCCAGCTCTTTGACTTCCTTGCCGCCCTGCACCGCCACACGCCACTTGCTGCCGTCGTCCTTGGTCACGAACCGCACGCGGCATGCCTTGCCGTCCACGACTGGACTGACGTTAGAGATGTGAATCGGTGCTTCCTTGGTCGAAACACCACCACGCGGGTTCAGCCGCGTCGGCTTGGTGTGCTTCGTCCGCAGGTTGATGCCCTTGACGATGACCTTGTCATCATCCGGAAACACGCGCTCGATCTCGCCCGTCTTGCCCTTGTGGGCACCGGCCGTGATGATCACCGTATCGCCTGAACGAACGTGCGCTGGCATATCACACCACCTCCGAAGCGAGTGACACAATCTTCATGTAGTTGCGATCGCGAAGCTCGCGAGCAACCGGGCCGAAGATACGCGTGCCCTTGGGGTTGCCCTCATCATTGATGAGCACCACCGCGTTGTTATCGAACCGCACGTACGAACCGTCCTTGCGACGCGTGGCCTTGCTCGTCCGGACGATCACAGCCTTGGACTTATCGCCCGACTTGATGTCCGAACCCGGCAGAGCCTTCTTGACGCTGATCAGAACCTGATCACCGACGCCGGCCGTCTTACGGGTAAAGCCGCCGCGACGCGTCGAACCGCCATAGACGCGGATGACGTACGCCACCTTCGCGCCCGAGTTGTCCGCCACATCACAGCGTGATTCCTGCTGAAGCATCGATCAGCCCTCACCCTTCCCGGCCGCCTCGCGGACAATCCGGATCAGCTTCCAACTCTTAGTCTTCGAGATCGGTCGGCAAGGCCCAACCTCAACGAGGTCTCCAAGCGCCGACACGTTCTCCTCGTCGTGCACCTGCAGCACCGTCCGCCGCTTGACGAACTTGCCGTACTTCGGGTGCTTGGCCACATAGTTCACGACCACCTTGCGGGTCTTGTCCCGAGCGTCAGATTCGACAACGCCGATCCGTGCACCCTTGACCTTGTCGCCGCTCTCTGCCGCGGCGGTTGTTGCAGCTGTGCTGTCGCTCATGCGTTGCTCGCTTCACTCGCTGTGCTGTCAGCCTTCTTGCCGAGCCGCAGCAGATGCTTCCGGCCCATGTGCTCGCTCCCCCGACGCTCGATCTGACGACGACGACGCTCGGTCTTCACGCGAGCCACCGCCCGCTTGATCACACCAAACTGGCTCGTGTCCTCGACCTTCTCGCTCGCGGTCTGTGTCTTCAGCGCGAACAGCTTGTCGCGCAACTGACCCAGAACGATCGGGATCTCTTCATCGCTCAGGCGACGCACCTCATCGGCCGTCAGCTTCTTGGCGTCGATCGGCTTCTTGGCCATCATTACACCTCCACCCGGCGGTGCACGAAGCGGCAACGAACCGGCATCTTCATCGCCATGCGAGCCATGGCCGTGCGAGCCTGCTCTTCCGTCACGCCCGCGAGCTCGTACAACATCGTGCCGGGCCGAACACGCGCCGCCCAGTAGTCGACGTCCGCCTTGCCCTTACCCATGCGCGTCTCGATCGGCTTCTTGCTGACCGGCTTGTCGGGGAACACGCGGATGAACAGCTTGCCCTCACGCTTGAGAACACGCTGCGCCGCGATACGGCCCGCCTCGATCACGTTCGACGGCAACCAGCAACCCTCGAGCGCCTGCAGCCCGTACTCGCCGAATGCGACGTAGTTCCCCTTCGTCGCCTTGCGATCACGGACGCGGCGGAACTCCTTGCGGTGCTTCACTCGCTTCGGAATCTTGTATGGAGGCATCTTCGTCTTCCTTCAAGCCAAGGCCGATCCACGCCGACCCGCTGCTGACTGCGTCTACTTCTGCGTGTCTGCTTACCTGCGTCCGCGTGCCCGAGGTGTCGCACCGGCCGCCCGGCTCCGCTCACCCTCTTCTTCGCCGCTCGGCGTCGTCGCGTACGGACCCTTGTAGATCCAAGCCTTGCAACCGATCACGCCATACGTTGTGATAGCCTGAGCAAAGCCGTAATCAATGTTTGCCTGCAGGCTCGACAGCGGCAGCGAACCCAGCCGAACATCAAGCCGTCGGCTCATCTCAGCACCGCCGAGACGACCAGAGATCATCAGCTTCACGCCCTGAGCACCCGCCTGCATCACCGACTCGGCCCGGTTCTTCAGCACACGACGGAACGCCATCCGCTTCTTGAGCTGCTCCGCGACCGACTCGGCCACGAGCTGCGCGTCCATGTCCGGCTGCTTCACCTCGATGATCGAGATATTCACCTTGCGGCCCGTCATGTACGAAAGCTCTTGCTGGATGCGATCGACCTCGGCGCCCTTCGGCCCGATGACCAAACCCGGACGGGCGGTCTTCACGATCACCTTCAGCTCTTCACGAGTCCGCTCGATATGGATGTCCGACACCGCGGCGTTCGGCGGCGTGCGGTTCAGTCGGCGATCGAGGAACTGCCGAATCTTCTCGTCTTCAACCAACAGCTCGCCGTACAACGCCTTCGGCGCGTACCAACGAGAACGGTGAGCCTCGGTAATCCCGAGCCGGAAGCCGAACGGGTGCGTCTTCTGTCCCATTAGAGCCGCTCCTCCACACCGATCGTGATGTGGCTGGTCTGCTTGATGATCGGGTGTGCCCGGCCCCGGTCCTTTGCCTTGAACCGCTTGATCTGCGGCCCCTCGTCAACCGTGCAATGTGCGATCCACAGCCGATCCGTGTCCGCACCTAGATCTGCCGCGTCGGTGATCGCAGCGTCCAGGCACTTGGTCACGTTCACCGCTGCACGCTTGTGCGAAAAGTGCAGGATGTCCTTCGCCTCGTTCGCGCCGCGTCCGCGGATGAGGTCGGCAACCAGCCGAGCCTTCTGCGTGCTGCCGCGATGCGTACGCACCTGGCTCACAAACCTCGCGATGTCCGACACCTGGCAGCCGAGCGTCTGCGCCAGCTTGCGGATGTCGCTCGGCTTGCAACGCGGATGATCCTTGCCGGTCATCCAGTTTCGCACCGCCGTCACAGCCCTCGGCCCCTCAAGGCCTGTGCGCTCCACCGCCTGCGCCAGCGCCTCAACGCTTGCACCGGCCTCGGCCGCACGCTGCTTCAGTTGTTCGCCACGGATCTGCATCGCTACTTCCTTCTTCCCTCAGCAAGATTCACTCGCGAGAGTCTCAAGCCTCTACCAACCGCTATCAGCCATCGCCGATTACCGGCCAGACTTGATGCCTTCCTTCTTGTTCGTATGGCCGCGGAACATACGCGTCGGCGCAAACTCGCCGAGCTTGTGCCCCACCATGTCCTCGGTGATCAGCACGTCGACAAACGCTCGACCATTGTGCACCTGGAACGTCTGGCCGACGAACTCCGGCACGATCGTGGACCGACGAGCCCACGTCTTGATCGGCTTGTGCTCGCCCGCCTCGACCAGCTTCTGCACCTTGAAGTACAGTTTCTCGTCGACGTACGGACCTTTCTTCAGACTGCGTCCCATGACTTCGTCCTCTCAAGCCGCTCAGCGGAGCTGGCCGTAACGCTTGCTCTTCCGACGCCGGATGATCAGATCCTGGCTCGGCTTGTTCCTGTCTCGCGTCGAACCGCCCTTCGAGGGCACGCCCGACTTGCTCACCGGGGCACGGTTGCCCTTCGATCGGCCTTCACCACCACCCAGCGGGTGAGCGTGGTGACTCATGGCCACACCACGAGTCTTCGGCCGACGACCCAAGAGCCGGTTGATGCCCGCCTTACCAAGGCGACGGTTCTGGTGATCGCTGTTGCCGATCTCCCCGATCGTCGCACGGCACGTCGCAAGAATGCGTCGCGTCTCACCGCTCGGCAGCACGATCGTGACGTATCGACCTTCGCGGTTGGTCAGGCGTGCATACGAGCCGGCCGACCGGCAAAGCTGTCCGCCCTTGCCCGGCAGCAGTTCGATGCAGTGCACGTTCAGGCCCAGCGGGATGAACTGCATCGGCATCGAGTTGCCAGACTCCGGCTCGACCGGACCGTCGTGCGAGCACTCGATCGTCTGCCCGACCTGCAGCCCACGCGGCGCGGGGATGTACCGCTTCACACCGTCGGCATACTCAACCAGCGCGATGTGACTCGTGCGGTTGGGGTCGTACTCAATCGTCTTCACTTCGCCCTTGATGCCGTGACGATCGTTCCTGCGGAAATCGATCATCCGGTACCGACGCTTCGCACCCCCGCCGCGACCACGAACCGTGATCTTGCCGTGGTGGTTGCGGCCGCCCTTCTTGGGCAACGGCTTCAGCAGGGAACGCTCCGGCTTCGACGTCGTCACCTCCGTATGGAGGTTCACCGAGGCATTCCGCCGGCCCGGACTGGTTGGCTTGTAAACCCTGATCGCCATCAGTTACTTCCTTTGCCTTCCGCCAATCAGAACAGCTCGATCGCGTCATCCGGGTGCAGCCGGACGATCGCCTTCTTGCTCGGCTTCTCAACAATCCAGCCGTACTTCAGCCGGCGACGCTTCCCCTTGCGGAGCTGCGTCTTCACAGCCTCAACACGAACGCTGTACATCTCTTCCACAGCAGCCTTCACGTCGTCCTTGGTCGCCCGACGGTCGACCTCGAACGCGTACTGCCCGTGCTCATTCATCGCCTGCGTCGACTTCTCGGTCAGCAGCGGGCGACGAATCACGTAAATCGCATCGAGCCGGCTCACGATGACGCCTCCCCACTCTCAGCCTTCACGGTCGAAGTCCAAGCACCCTTGACGCCCGGACCACGCTTCGGCCGAGCCTTCCGGGCATCGCGGACGCCGTTGCCAGCACCCATCGGGCTCACCTTGGCGTCCTTGGTCGTCTGGCTGCTCGGACCAGTCAGCCAAGCCTCAAGATCCGCCTTCGCAATCACCAAGTAACGGTGATTCAGCATCTCGAAGCACGTCAGTTGGTCGGCCTTGCAGATCGTGACATCATCGACGTTGCGAGCAGACAGCTTCGCGTTGCGGACGCTGTCGATCTCGTCCGTGCCCGGCAGAGCGACCAGCGTCTTGCGGTCGAGCTTCAGCGCAGCCATCAGATCAACGAACCGCTTTGTCTTGGGCTCGGGGAAGTCGATCGAATCGAGAATCTTGACCTCGCTATCAACCAGCTTGGCGAGCAGCGCATTGCGGTTGGCCAGACGCTTCATCTTCTTCGGCATGGTCTGGCGGTAGTCGTCCCGTGTCCGCTTCTTGGCGACCGCTCGGCCACCACCGCGGAACTGCGGCACCTTCTTGTCGCCGTGACGGGCACGACCCGTGCCCTTCTGCTTG
>JBCCQU010000151.1:0-6027 GCA_039208875.1 Planctomycetota bacterium | reverse complement strand
TGCACAAAAGGTTTTAAGGAGATTTAGTTCTTTCACTCATTTTCATAAAATGATTCTTCAAAGCTTAAGTTATGCTCTAAAGCTGAAGGCTTCAAAAGTAATTACATTTAATTTATTGTCAAAAAAAATTTCCTTTCAAAGCCTTCAGCTTTAGAGCATAACTTCAGCTTTGAAGAATCATCTTATGAAAATGAGTGAAAGAACTAAATCTCCTTAAAACCTTTTGTGCACAATGTATTCACCCCACTCCTTTTGTCCACAGATAAGCGCAATGTCTCACGTATTGGCTGTTGTTTATATATATGTTCTCTTTTTTCGAACTTTACTGCAGATCGGCCCGAGTCCGGCATCGGCATCACATAATCCGCTTCAACCGCAGCCTCGCGTGACAACTGCTCGCCCAGCCGCTCACGCACCATCTGCACGTTTTCGCCGAACACGTTGCTCGCCGGGCTCGCGAAGTACACATGCTCGAAAGCGCAAAGCGCGAGCCGCGGCGCCGGTGCCGCAAACCGCCGACTCTTGACGCCGTCGTTGCTGAAAGTCACCACTTCGCCCGGCTCGACCTCGCGATCAAACGTCGCGCCCATCACATCGAGCGCTACCGTTTCGCTGGCTGCAACCGGGTAACGGCATCCGTCTTCGGTAATCCATCCCAGCACCAACGGCCGCCATCCCCACGGATCGCGTGCGATCTCGATGCGGTCCGGGAACATCATCATCAGGCTGAACGCGCCCTGCAATCGCCGGAGCGTGGCCGCCACCGGATCAAGCTCGTTCTGCTGCTCTGGCGAGGCGAACACATGGATGATTGCCTCGGTGTCGCTCGTTGTATGAAAGATGTGCCCGCGGCGTTCGTACACCTTCCGCAGCGGATGACCATTGATCAAGTTGCCGTTGTGCGCCAGCGCCACGCGCCCGCCGTGGTACGACTCGATCAACGGCTGCGCATTACAAGCCAGCGAGCCGCCAGCCGTCGAGTAGCGATTGTGCCCGATGCACGCCCGGGGCCCATAGCCCCGCAGCCGAGTCATCGCCTGCTCGGTCAGCACCTCGGGCACCAGCCCCATGCCGACATGCCCCTCGATCTGAGCCCCATTTGTGATCGCAAGCCCAGCCGCCTCTTGCCCGCGGTGCTGCTGCGCATAAAGCCCGAGATACGTCAGCTCGACGTTCCGCGGATGGCCCCACACCGCCACCACGCCGCACTTCTCACGTCCCTGATCTCCCTCGACATCCACATCGGGACCGGCCGCGGACGCACGCGACAGGGTCGACTGCAGCACTGGAAGATGAACGCTTCTGGGCACCGCGAGGAGTGTACCTCATTCGGCCAAAAAATCAGCCCGCTCAAAGGCAGAGAAATGCACCTCTTCGAGAGGACTCGCACCGCTATCCCGCTCGTCGCCGATCGCCTTGATTTGGACCATCGCAGCGCCTTTGCTTGTCGTCGCCGGGCAACGTGCCCGGTTATTGCCCGGATCAAGGGCCGGACCGCAGCCGCGGCACCCCGGCCGATCGTCGATCAGCCCCGAGTCATTCTCCGGGCAGCATCGGCACCCGACACGCCACAGCGTGCCGGAGACGGAAGAAAGGAAGCGTCATGGCCCGTTATACCGGACCCAAAGTCAAGCTCTCCCGCCGCGTCGGTGTCCCCATCGCCGACACCCCTAAGCACACCAGCAAGCGCGCGCTCAACCCGCCGGGCATGCACGGCTACCGCGGCCGCCGACTCCGCGACTACGGCATCCGCCTCAACGAGAAGCAGAAGCTCCGCTTCCACTATCACGTCGCCGAGAAGAAGTTCCGGTCGTACATCGATAAGGCCACCCAGCTCAAGGGCAACACCGGCGAGCTGCTGCTCCAACTCCTCGACCGACGCCTCGACAACGTCGTCCGCCGCTCCGGCGTCGCGCGCACTATCTGGAGCGCACGCCAGGTCGTGTCGCACGGCCACGTGCTCGTCAACGGCAAGAAGGTCGACCGCCCGTCCTACCAGGTCAGCGTCGGCGATGTCGTCACCTTCAAGCCCAAGCTGCACAAGGTGCTCCGCGAGAACATGGAATCCATGGCCGGTCACGAGGTCCCCGGCTGGCTGGACCTCAACCCCAGCGAGCTCACCGTCAAGATCGTGGCACTGCCCACGCCCGACCAGATTCCATTCGATGTCAACATCAACCTGATCATCGAGTTCTACCGCTAAACACCGTCTCGTCGGCGTCCGGGCACACGCCCGGTTCGCTGGCTCGACCGAGAACATCCCGCGCCTCTGTGGCCGGCGCTCCTCGGCCCGCAGGGGCCGCAACGAGGGGCGACGATGCTCAAGTTCCTCCGCAAGTACAATAAGATCATCCTCGCCATCGGCGGCTCATTGCTGCTCGTGGCCTTCATTGCGCCCCAAGCCATCCAGCAGCTCGGGCGAGGCCTCACCGATGTCAAGGTCGCCACGATCAACGGCGAGACCGTTCGCCAATCCGATCGCGCCGCTGCCAACAGCGAGCTGTCGATCATCGCAGGCGTTGTCTCTGGTAACGCCAATCCCGAACTTGTGATTGCAAGCCTCACGGGCGGAGCCGTCGCGCTCGACTCGGAACGAACAGAAGACCACTGGCTGATGCTGACGACCGAAGCTGAGGAAGCCGGCTTGGTCGGGGGTGCTGCCGATGGCGCAGGCTTCATCGATCGCGTGGCATTTCGTTTTGTCCCCGAGCTTGCCCAACAGCAAGCCCAGATCCTTTCCGCGCAGGCCCGGCAAACCCAGGACTTCGTGCTCTCTCAGCAATCACAATTGCTGCAGGCGACAGCACGGGGCGAACCGGGTACTGAGTCCATCGCAGCGCAGATCGCCGGCCAGTTCGCCGAAAGCATGGAGCTCCGCCGAACCGAACTCATCAATCGCTTCAATCTTTCGCCCGAGGGCGTCGACCTCGCACTCGCCAAAGCGGTCGGCGTCGAGCGGCTCATAGGCAACGCCTTCATGCCCATCCGGGCAACGCCGGCCGAGACCGCGAACATCGCCAAGCAGCAGCTCGACTCGGCCCTCGTTGAGATCATCAACATTCCCGCCTCAGCCGTCGTCGATCCAACCGAGACCCCCACCGCTGAGCAACGACTCGCCCACTTCGAGCAATTCAGCGATCGCGAGCCCGGCTCCGGCGAACTCGGCTTCGGCTACCGCCTGCCCAACCGCGTAAAGCTCGCTTGGATCACCATCGACCCCAGCGTCATCTCCGACGCCATCACCATCCCGCTCGCCGACATCGCCCGCGAGAAGCTCGACAAGCCCGATCTCTACCCGGGCGAACTCAACGATGAGCGCGCCCGCATCGAGGCTGCCCTCCGAAACGAGCGCACGCAAGAGGTCGTCGAGACAGCCGAGAGCACCATCCGGGCCGAGGTCAACCGCTCGCTCCGCCAGCTCTCGTTCAGCGGCGACTACCGCGTGCTCCCGCCAGACTGGTCGCCGCCCAACTGGCGCGATGTCGCAGACGCGGTGTCCGCCGCGGTGCGCGCGCAGCACGGCGTCGAAATCCCCCCGCCGTCCGTCGACGCAACGGTGCGTTGGCTCGGCGCGCAGCAAGTCCAGGAATTACTCCCCGGCGAGACCATCCGCGTAGCCGGCGGCAACTTCCCCGCTGCCGCGGTCATCTTCAGCGCCAGCCGCGAGTTCACAACCCAACGGGTCGATATCGCCCTGCAGGCACGCGTGCCCTTCACCACCGCGCCGATCGTCGCGCCCGGCGGCTCGCGTCGCTTCTTCACGATCACCGATGTCGCCACGCCCGCGGTGCCCGCGACACCCGACGACCTGCTCGACCCCGATCAGCTCGATAACGACTGGCGAGAGCTGCAGGCATACAACCGGCTCGCCGCACGCATCGACGAACTCCGTGCGCTCGCCGCGACCGAAGGCCTCGAAGCCGTCACCGAAACGCTCGGCGTCGATGACATCGAGCCAAGGCGTCAGCCACTGCCCCTCGGCCAAGTGCCCGAGCAGCTCGAGCCGCTCCGACTAGCCGCGGTCGACATCACAGCCTCGCTCGACCCGCTGCAGCCCGCGTACGAAAGCGACGCCGATGCGCGCACCGCCGCGGTCGCTCTGCCGCAGGCCAATCGCGCGATCGCCGTGTTCCAGGTGCTGCACCTTCAGCCGCTCACGACCCAGCAGCTTCGTCTGGCCGGCGACCAGGTCGCAGCCCGCGTTGTGCAGCAGTCCGTCCTCGAGGAAACCGAGCGGCTGTCGCCGTTCACCTTCGACGCGCTCGCCGCACGGCAGAACTACGTGCTGCTCGAAGCAAGCGACGAAGCGGCAGCAACAAGCAATGGCAGCGACGACAACGCCGGTGAAGCCGAGGGCTGATCACACCCGCGTCTCGGCCCAACCGCCCTGCCAGAACCGCCAGATAAAGATCAAACAGCGGATCACCAGCTCGATCGACATCGCGAGCCAGACGCCCGTGAGCGAGACCTCATCGCGGAACGGGTTGTCGAACACCTCGCCATTCGGCAGCGGCAGGTCGACGCCGCTGAGCGCATAGACCAACGGCAAGCGCACCAGATACGTCGTCACCCAGGTGATGATCATCACCACCCGCGTATCGCCCGCGCCCCGCAACGCACCGCGAATGGTGATCGCCAGCGCGAACGGCACCTGCACCGCGCCGATGACGAACAACAACGGCGGCGCAAGCTCAAGATGCTCCGGCTGGTCGCTGATGAGCGCCGTCAGCGTTCGGGGAATCAGCATCAACAGCAGCCCAAAGACGCCCATGATGACCGTCGAGATGCCCGTGCAAATCAAGACCGCCCGCGTCGCGCCGCGGCGGCTGCCCGCGCCGAGATACTGCCCCGCCAGCGTCGCCGCAGCCATGCTCATCGCAAAGCCCGGCAAAAAGCTGATCGCCTCGATGCGGATCGTGATGAGGTGCGCACCGAGCGCACCGCCGATCATGCCCAACGCACCGACGATCAGCACCACCGCGAAGTTGCCCACCCACATGCCGACCGTCTCGATGAAGTTCGGCAGCGCGACGCGCACGAGCCTGCGGATCGTGTGAGAGTGAGGCCGGAGCCTTCGCCCGATCAGCCGCACGCCGCCCACACCCCTCGCCAGCACCACCAGCACCGCGATACATCCAACGATGTGCGCACCCGCGGTGCCGATCGCCACGCCCCGCACACCCATATCGAGGCCGAGCGTCTCGCGGAACGGGTTGGCGTAGCCGCCGATGTCAGCCCCGCTGAGCGCATAACTCGCCAGCGCGTTGATGCCGTTGACCAGCGCCATCACGCCGAGCGGCTTGATGGAATCGCCCGCGCCGCGGATGCACGCGATGCCCGCGAACAGCACCGACGCCATCGGCGTGGCGAACGCGATGATGCGCATGTAATCCGCGAACGCCGCAGCCGCGACTTGGCCGCGTTCGATCGCCAAGCTCTGCTCGTCCGGCCCGAGCTCTGCGAACTGGGCCGCGTCCTGATTCACGAGGAACATGACATCGCCGACCGGCCCCGCGAGCACAGCCACCAATGCCGCGACCGTGCCGCCACCGATCGCTGCGAGCAACAGCGCCTGCCCGACGCACGCATTCGCCACCGCGAGCCGGCCACGACCGACCGATCGGCTGACCATGGCTGTCGCGCCGAGCCCGATCGCCATGGCGATGAGCCCGATGAACCACATGACGTACGCCGCGATGGCGATGGCATCGGTGACCGCCACGCCCAGCTCGGCCGCGATCACCGTGTCGGTCATGCCGACCAGCCAGTTCAGAAACGACTCGGTCACGATCGGCCACGACAGCGTCCAGATCGCAGCCGACATCGTCAGGCCCTTGAGCCGACCGGTCTTCAGCCGCCCCTGCTCATCGAGGCCCGGAGCCTCCGCGGCGTCAGGGGCCACCGCCACCCGCTCGATCACGCCCCGCCAATCGACCACCGCGCAGTACAGCCGCGACCGCCGCGATGGCTCGCACGGCACCGGCGACTGACCCCCGGCGTCGTTGACTGCTGGCTTCTCGGACTCGG
>JBCCQU010000150.1:0-6043 GCA_039208875.1 Planctomycetota bacterium | reverse complement strand
GTCGCGGCTCGCGTCCTCTGCGATCACGTCGTAGCACGTCGCGAGCAGGCCCACCATCGGGAATCGGCCCTCCGGGAACGGACTCCGGCCGAGCCGCCGCAGCAGCGGATGCTTCACCTCGGGCCGATCGACCGGCGTGTCCAACCGCTCCAGCTCCTCGCTCGCATCCCAGAAGCCGAGCCCATCCTCAGCGTCATTGCTGCCACCCTCAGACAGGTGCGGCGAATACACCGGCGTCGAGCCGCCCACCGCACCGGCGAGCTGCCGACGCTGACGCAGCCGCTCGACCAACTCCTCGCCCGGCAGACCTCGCAGCGCGAAGATCAGGAACGGATCCGCCGCGAGACGATCGGCGACCAGCGCCAGCAGACAAATCGAGTGCTTGCAGAACGTGCCCTCACCCTCGACCGGTCCCTCCGGCTCCGGCACCGGGTCCACCGGCACCGTCTTCGGCGGCGGGATCGGCTCGCCACGCTCCCGCGCGCGCTCAGCCGCCTCAGCGTTCTCCTTCCGAGCCGCTTCGCGTGCTGCCAGGTCCTGCTCACGCCGCCACGCCATGCGGTGACACGTGCACGTCACGGTCAACTCGGACGGATCGTTCGGAAACAAATGCAACCCGAACGGCGCGAACAAATCCTCGATGTTCTGCGGCAGCTCACCAGCCAGCAGCTTCGCGGCGTACAGCGCCTGATCCGACATCGAAGCGACGACGCGCTCCCAGTCCGATGCATCAAACGTCGGCAGCGTGAGCGCCGTCTGATAGCTCGCCCGCGCCCGCCCCTGCACCGGTGATTCGATCCGGCCCGCGCCGATCTCCAGCTTGCGCGCCTGACCCATCTTGGCGTATTCGAGCCCCTCGGTCAGCGCCTCGCCGCTTGCTGCCTGTTCGATCAGCCGCACCCAACGCTGGCTCGCCCAGTGCTGAGGAAGCGAGCCGTCCTTGCTCGAAAGCTTCGAGCCCGACCGCACCTTCCGCGGGTGCATCGTCATTTCGTGACGGCGACGATCCGGGAAGGCTGCCGAAAATTGCGACACCGCGGCTCTCCAAGCACCGGACCGTCTCCCGACTCCGGCGCAAGCGCAAGGGTTGGCTCCAAACGACCAAATGTCCAGCCCACACAATGCGACAAACGCGCATCAACCAATTCCGCAGGCTTCACATCGCCAGAGCAGTCTCAGCCTCTTCGTCCTCCACCGCGTCCTTCCGCAGCGTCAGGATCTGCTTGAGATCATCGGTCGAAAGATCGGTCAGCCAACGCTCGCCCGAGCCAACGATCGACTCTGCAAGCTCCGTCTTCTGCTCGATCATCTCGTCGATCCGCTCCTCGAGCGTGCCGCGAACCACGTACTTGTGCACCTGCACCGTTCGCGTTTGGCCGATGCGGAACGCCCGGTCCGTCGCTTGATTCTCGACCGCCGGGTTCCACCAACGGTCGAAGTGGAAGACATGATTCGCGCCGGTCAGGTTGAGACCGACACCACCCGCCTTGAGGCTCAGGATCATGATCGGCTTCCGCTGTCCCTCGTTCTGGAATGCATCGATCATCGACACCCGCTGCTTCTGAGGCGTGCCGCCGTGCAGGAACAGGACCTCGCGATCGAGCTCATGCCGCAGCATCACCGCGAGCAGGTGACCCATCTGACGGAACTGCGTGAACACGAGCGCCTTGTCGCCAGCCGCCAGCACTTCGTCCATCATCTCAAGCAGCCGCACGCACTTGCCCGACCGCGACGCATCCGGCGGCGTGGCCGACTGGAAGTCGTGATCCTTCAGCGCCTGCGCCGGGTGGTTGCAGATCTGCTTGAGCCGGATCAGTGCGCTCAGCACCATGCCTCGGCGCTGAATGCCCTGGCTCTGCTCGACCTCCGCCAGCACACGCTTCACGGTCGTCTCGTACAGCGTCGCCTGCTCGCGCGTCAGGTGGCAGTACTCGCGCGTCTCCAGCTTCTCGGGCAGGTCCGCGATGATTGTCGGATCCGTCTTGAGACGACGCAGCACGAACGGCCGAATCAAACTCCGAAGCTGCTCCGACCGCTGCGCATCGCGGTACCGCTCGATCGGCACGCCAAACTTCTTCCGGAACGTCCCCGCCTGCCCCAGATACCCGGGGTTCAGGAAGTCCATGATCGACCAGAGCTCACTCAGCCGGTTCTCCACCGGCGTACCCGTCAGCGCGATCCGCCGATCGGCATGCAGCCCGCGCACCGCCTGGCTCTGCTTGGCCTGCGGGTTCTTGATGAACTGCGCCTCGTCGAGCACAACACGCCGCCACGGCACACGCTCCAGCACTTCCTTATCCCGGTTGGCGAGCGCATAGGTCGTGACGACCACATCGCTGCCAGTCGCCTCGGCAACCAGCTCTTCACCCTGGAAGCGATCGACGCCGTGATGGATCAGCACCTTCAGCGTCGGGCAGAACCGTTCGCACTCGCGCATCCAGTTGCCGACCACCGACATCGGAACAACCAGCAGCGTCGGATGGATCGGCTCGTGCTGTCCGTCAGGCTCGGCCTCAGCCTTCCGCTTCGCCTCCACCCGCTCGTACGCCAGCAGCGCAAGCAACTGCACCGTCTTGCCGAGACCCATGTCGTCAGCCAGACATGCACCGAAGCCGAACTGCTCCATAAACGCAAGCCACGAAACACCGCGCGCCTGGTACGGCCGAAGCGTCCCGAGGAACGTGTCCACGGTCTCGAGCTCCGGGATCTTCTGCAGGCCGCCAGCCTGATCAAGCATCGCGCTCAGCCAGCCGCCGACCTCAAGCCCGAGCACCGGCACACCGGTCTGCTTGGCATCGCTCGAGAACGCGATCCGCAGCGCCTCGCCGAACGCCATCTCTCCGCCCGGGTTCTGCCGAATGAATTGGATCGCCGCCTCGACATCCTCCGGCCTGATCTCGACCCACTTGCCGCCGTACCGCACCAACGGCGCGCGCCGACCGGCCAACTGCTCAAACTCGTGCAGCGTCAGCGTCTTGTCGCCGACCGCGATCTCCCAGTGATAGCTCACAAGCGTGCCGAGCCCGAGCTGCGAACCCGTGGCCGAGCTCGCCCCCCCGCCCGGGTCCTCCTCATCGGCACCCGGCCCCGAGTCGATCTTCAGCCGCGTGCCGAGTCGCATCGCCGGCGAATCCCACCACTCCGGCACCACGACCGACACGCCCTGCTCCTCGAGCAACGGCCGAATCTCCCGCAAAAACTCGTACGCGTCCGACGTCGAGAGCTCCAGCCCCGCGGGCTCACTCTCGCTCAACGCGCGCTCAAGCCGCGGATACACACGCGACGCCCGGCCCAGCTCGCCGAGCAGCGTCTCGTGCGGGTTGTCCAGCCGCTGCCCCTCAACCGCGGCCCCCTCAGTCGGCAGCAGCCACACATCCTCAGCGTCCACCACCACGTGCTCGTCTTCCGCCGATCGCAGCTGGAACCGCAGCTTCCAGAGCACATCCGCCGCCGGCTCCTCGAAGCCGTCACCCACGCCCGCGTCCAGCGGCTCTTCGACCGCGATCATCAGCGTCCACGCCGATGACTGCCCGCGCTGGTCGAGCCCACCGATCCAGCCGCGCACACGCTTAATCATCTCCGACTGTGCGCCGATCGGCGGCGTGACACGCGTGCCATCAGCGAGCAACGCCTGCAACCACGCGACCTGCGCATCCAGCCCGGCATCTGCCGACTCGATCGCATCGTTCATCGACTCGCCACGCAGCACCTCGCGGGCCGCGGCATCGATGATCGCCGACAGCGTGGCCTCGACCACGCCGAGTGCATCACGCTCGTGCTCGATCGCCGACGCCCGCGCCGACCGCGGCATCGCCCGCAGCAAAAGCTGCAACCGCTCCATCGTCGCCTCATCGCTCAGCCATGGACGCCAGCCGCCCTCCAGCCCGCCCTCCGCCGTCTGCAAAAGCATCGGCACAAACCGCTCGTGCGCGAGCAAGTGCCGCGCGAGTCGGGCCGTCGCAGCAAAGAACGAAGTGCTCGAACCCGCCGACAGCGAACTCGTGGTGCCGGCAAGATCGATCAACGACTCGAACGTCCGCCTCGACCGACGCGGCTCAACGAGCAGCGTCTCGACCCGCCGCGGCTCGACGCCGTCCGGCTGCAATAACTCAAAGCCCGCAGCGTGCGCCAGCGGCGGGCTCGGGATCGGTCGCCCGCTCTCAATCGGCAACAGCAACTCGGCATCATCGGCCGCCCGGATACCCTCGATGGAAACGAGAGCAGACGCGAGATCGGCAGCCGACGTCGCGAACGGGTGCGACTGCCCCCCGGACTGCCCTCCACCCTTGTCACCAGCCTGCGTTGCCGATTCGCCGGCCTTCATCAAGGCCGACCAGCGTTCAAGCGACTCACCCCAGAGCCGGATCGATCCGGCCGCCCACGTCGCGTGCACTGTCAGCATGCTGCTGCGCTCTCCGTTCTGCGTGCACCACCGCTCGCGGGCCGCTGCACAGCCCGCCGCGTGACGCTGGATGAATGAGGGCGCAGGGACTCGAACCCTGGACCCGCGGATTAAAAGTCCGCTGCTCTAGCCGACTGAGCTACGCCCTCTCGCGATCGCGATGGTAGGGGCGAACCCCGCACGACGCCCGTCAATCTCGCTGCGAATTCCTCGCGTGCGACAGAAGCAGATCAGCACAATGCTGCGAAGCACCGTGCTGCTGCCGGATGTACCCCCGGCCCGCTTCCACCATTGATGTGCGCTCACGACCATTCGCTACGAGGTTCGCAAGATCGGAGCCGAGCGATTCGCGATCGCTCCTCCGCACCGCACCGACATCGGCGAACCCGCCCACAACATCGCGGAAGTTCGTCATGTCCGGCCCGCACACCACCGCACAGCCCTTCGCGATCGGCTCGATCGGATCCGACCCGCCAAGAGCACGCCGGGCACCGGGCTCCGGAAACGATCGGCCCATGACCACGACATCAGCGAAGCCGAACGCTGTCGAAAGCTCGCCGATGCTGTCCAGCAGGAATCGCTCGCCGCTGCCGGTCTTCCTTGCCGACCGCCGCACACAGCCCGGCATGGCTGCCGCTGCCTCGTCGAATCGCTCCGCCCGCCGCGGCGCGCACAAGAGCTGAACACCCGCCGGGCACACCTCGTGCAGCAGCGCCTCCTCGCCCGGCCCCGTGCTCGCCCCCACGACGATCGGCCTCGCCGCATCGATGCCCAGCTCCCGAGCCAATTCATCGCTGCCGGCGTGCTCATCGCTGATCCGCACCGCGTCGAACTTCATCGAGCCATCGACCGTGACCTCGCTTCAACCCATCGCTCTGAATCGCTCGCAATACGCCTCGTCCTGCGCCGACGCGAACGCCAGCTGCCGGAATGCCCGGCCCACAATCGGCTTGGCCCGCCGGTACCCGCGGAACGATCGCTCGCTCAGCCTGCCGCTGATGACGCCGACGGGAATCCGCCGCTGCGCGCACGCCGCGACGAAGTTCGGCCAAACCTCGAGCTCGACCAGCCCCACCACATCGGGCTGCACCGCATCGAGAAACTTCCGCACGATCCACGAGCCATCCAGCGGGAATCGACACACATGGGCGACGCCGTCGTACAACTCGTGCGCACGCGCGAGGCCCGTGTCGGTCGTCGCTGTCACGATGACTTCGGCGCCGCGATCAACAAGCATCGGCACCAGCGTGCGCAGCGAGGCGGTCTCACCAACCGACACCGCATGCAGCAGCACTCGCGGCTTGCCTTGTTGCTTGCTCGGCAGTTCGGGCAGCACTCGGCCGAATCGCTCGGCCCAGCCGCCGCGTGCGCGCCGTCGCCACCAGGGCCACGTCGCGACTCCCAACGCTGCATAACCGAGGTCGAAACCGTTCAAGACCAGTCCCAAGTCTGCGAATGGGCGGGCGGGGGCTCGAACCCCGGACCTTTCGTGTGTAAGACGAATGCTCTAGCCAACTGAGCTACCCGCCCGGTCATGCTGCAAGCGTAGCTAGGCTCACCGCATGGCCACACCGCAAGCATCCAACTCTTCCATTCCGCCTTCCAAGCCGGTCGCGCTCGAAGCCGAAGGCATCTCACCGG
>JBCCQU010000149.1:0-6086 GCA_039208875.1 Planctomycetota bacterium | reverse complement strand
TAGCCGGTGGAGTGGCTCTTGTTGAAGCCGTAGCCGGCGAACTTGAGGATGAGCTCGAACAGGCCGTCGGCCTGCGACTTGCTCAGGCCTTTCTCTTGCGCGCTCTCGACAAACACCGGCCGATTCGCATCGATGATCTTGGCCTTCTTCTTGCTGATCGCCTTGATGAGCGCGTAGGCCTGCCGCAGCGGGATGCCGCCCAGCTCGTGCACGATCTGCATGACCTGCTCTTGGTAGACCATCACGCCGTAGGTCTCGGCGGTGAACTTGTCGACGATCGGGTGAACCGTCGGCACCTCCTCGACGCCGTGCTTGCGCATGTTGTAATCGGGGATGAGATCCATCGGGCCGGGGCGATACAACGCGTTGGCTGCGATGAGGTCGGCCAGGCGGTCGGGCTTCATCTCTTGCAACAGCCGACGCATGCCGCCCGATTCGAACTGGAACACGCCGGTCGCGTCGCCGCGGCGGAACAGCTCGAACACGGTCTGGTCGTCGTACGTCAACCGCTCAAGATCGAGCGGGTGCGGGTTGCTGGCATTCACGCCCTTGCCGGCTTCACGCCCCACCGCATTCCAGATCGCATCCTCGGGCAGCGTCTCGGTGATGAGCTTCTTGCATCGCTCGATGATGCTGAGCGTGCGCAGCCCAAGAAAGTCCATCTTGAGCAGGCCCATCTTCTCGCACGTCGGGCCGTCCCACTGCGTGATGACATCGTCGGAACCGCTCTGCTTATAAAGCGGCACGACCTCGTGCAGCGGCCGCGTCGCGACGATGACGCCGGCTGCGTGCACCGAGCTGTGCCGGGCCTGCCCTTCGAGCACGCGGGCGTTATCGATGATGGCTTTGATCTGCTCGTCGCTGTCGTACAGCTTCTGCAGTTCGGGCTCGGCCTTGAGCGCCGCATCCAGCGTGATGCCGAGCTGCTCGGGGATGAGCTTGGCAAGACGATCGGCATCGCCCAGCGGCAGCTCGTGCACGCGCGCAACGTCGCGCACCGCTGCGCGGGCCTTCAGCGTGCCGAAGGTGATGATCTGTGCAACGTGGCCGTACTTCTGGCGCACGTAATCGATCACTTCGCCGCGGCCGTCCTGGCACAGATCGATATCGATATCGGGGTATTCGTTTCGGTCGGGATCTGTGAAGCGCTCGAACAGCAGGCCGTACTCGACGGGGCAGGCGTTGGAGAGGCCCAGCACATAGCCGGTCATGGTGCCGACACCCGAGCCACGGGCGAGCGCGGGGATGCCTCGCTGCCTGCCCCAGTTGGTGAAGTCCCACACGATGAGGAAGTAGGCCGAGATGAGCTTGTCAGCGAGGATCTTCAGCTCGCGGTTGAGCCTTGCCCACTTCGTCCAGCCGTCGAGATCGAAGTCAGATTGGCCATCTTCTGCCGGCGGATCATAAACGCCCTCGATGCCGGCGTGCTTGTGCTGCAGGATGTCCGGCCCGTAGCGCCAGACCATGCCGGCCTCGCACAGCAGCCGCAGCGCCTTGTCGCACTCGTTCTTGAGCTGATCCTGATCGAGCCCGGCATCGTTGGCCGGCTCGAGCTCGAACTTATCGCTGAAGTCCTTGTACCACGCGGTGAGGTCGCCACCGAATCGCTTCTCGCTGTGCTTGGGCAGGTTCTTCTTGGCCGGAGCCTTCACGACCACGACCGGCGCATGGTTCGCACCGATGGCCAGCTCGACGTTGCATCGCTCGGCGATGCGCACCGTGTTATCGAGCGCCTCGATGCCAGCCCGACCGACGTCGTCGTTGTTGAAGCGATCGGAGCCGAACAGATCGCGCATCTGCTCCGGGCTTTTGACGTACAGCTCGGGCGTGTACTTCATCCGCTGCGTATCGAGCTTGCTCTTGCCGGTGCTGATGCAGATGAGCGTGTCGTGCGCGTCGTGATCCTCAGCCCGCAAGAAGTGCGAATCGTTATCGCACACCAGCGGCAGGCCCTCATCACGCGCGATCTTGATGAGGTGTGGATTGATCGCGTCCTGCTCGGGCACATGGCTCTGCAACTCGACGAAGAATCGCGGCCCGGTGCCTTCGTCGGCAAACGTCTCCGCATGCCAACGAGCGCTCTCGACCGCTCGCTCATACGCAGCGTTATCTTTGCTATTGACGAAGTCGAGCAGGTGCTCGCCCATCTCCGAGCCGAGGTGGCCGTTGATCGCGATGATGCCCGAGTTCAGCTCGCGCAGCAGTTCGCGATCGATGCGAGGCTTGAAGTAGAAGCCGGTGAGGTACGCCTCGCTGCATAGCTGCATGAGGTTCTGCCAGCCGGTGTTGTTCTCAGCCAGCAGCACGAGGTGGTAGCCGCCGTCGGCGACGCCCGTGTACGTCTTGTCGGTGCGGTCACCGGGCGCGACGTAAGCCTCAACGCCGAGGATGGGCCGAATGCCCTCGCGGCGGCACGTCTCGTAGAACGTGACCGCGCCGTGCATGTTGCCGTGGTCGGTGACAGCCACCGCGTCCATGCCCAGCTCTTTGACGCGGGCCACGAGGCGGTCGATGCGGTTGCCGCCGTCGAGCAGGGAATACTCGGAGTGCAGATGCAGGTGCACGAAGCCGCTGGATGTGGTGGTTTCGTCCGGCACGAGCCCTCTATCTGGCCTTCGCTTGCGTGATTCAAACCCCGGTTGGCCGTCGGCCAGTGTATCCGGCGCTGGGTGCTTGGCCAGTAGCCGTCAGCTTCTCCAGAGCCGCCGCGACCGGGCCGGCCGACTTCTCGGACGAGGGATTTCTGATGCGCTCTTTACCGCGCCGGCAAGCTGGGCACCCGCACGAACGGGCGCTGTCGGCGCACGCCGCCGCATGGCCGCTCTGCAGCGGGCCAAACGGTGGGATCTGCGGCGAACGCATGGCACGTTGTGGGTGTCGGCTCGCTAACGGGTCGGCACGAAACAACACCAGAAGACAGGACTCTCACCATGCTCAAGACTGCTGCCACCGCTGTTGCTTTGTTCGCCGGCCTTGCTTCCGCTCAATCGCTCGGCACCGTTGACATGAAGTTCACGGGTACCGCCGACGGCCGAAACGTCCGCGTCACCGCCAACGGCGAGACGATGCGTGTCTTCGCCGGCCAACTCAAGTACAACGTCAGCAGCGGCACCGGATTCGGCGCGTCGCTCGTCGGCAACCAACTCACCTTCTGCACAGACCTCTTCGAACGCGTCAACCGCAGCACTCGGCCACATGACCTCGTGGCCGGCGTCCCGACCGCCGCGATGACCAGCGACGCTGTCGCGATGGTCAGCAACCTCGTGGCCGTCGCGGGCCAGCAGGCTTTCACAACGACCGATGACGACTTCGCCGCGGCGTTCCAGCTCGCGGTGTGGGAAGTCGTGACCGAGATGGACGGCGTGGGCGGCGAGCTCGATCGCGACGCAGTTGAGTTCAGCCTTGACGGCGGCGACTTCGTCGCCCGGGCTAGCAACGGCTCCCCGCTCAGCAGCGATATCACCAGCCAGGCACAGCTCTTCCTGAACCAAGCCGCGGTGCTGGAGGGCAGCCTGCCCGTCATCATCGCCACCAACGACGGCAGCCAAGACCAGATGTTCCTGCAGACCGTGCCCGCACCGGCTGCACTCGCGACGCTCGGCTTCGGCCTTCTGCTCAAGCCCCGCCGACGCAAGTAAGCACACCGCCCGGAGGCCGATCACTATCCGATCGGCGTCGGTGCGGCGTGCCACACACACCCGCCACCAAGCGGGGCCGCCCCCACCGACAGCAGCAAAGAGAGCGATGAAGCCCCCGCCCTTCCGCGGGGGCTTTGTCGTGCAGCGAAAGCCTTCGGGAATATCTGAAACGGCCCGAAAGTAGGTAACAACAGAGCAAACAAGCACAACCGCACCCAGCAGCAATGCGTACCACTGTGTGGCGAACGAAAGACAACTCCGCAGACGCGGAATCACAGAGCTGGCAAGCCAGCACGAACAGAACTCCGCCGGCTTCGGCTCACCACCGGGGTCGGCACCCGGACCCTTTTCTCTCTCCTCCCGGCAGCCGACCGATCCCACGGTCGGCTGTTGTTTTTCTCGGCACACACCAAGGGTGCAACGGCGACGCCGAGATTCCTAGTGTTGAGTGATGCCGTTCCGAGTTGTCAGGCTGGATGAGGTTGGCGAGCGCGTGGGCCGGGTGTATTCGGTCGCGTCGAGTCAGCCGTCGTGGGTCACGCGAATCGCTGTCAGCGCGATGCTGGTGGTGCTCACAGCCATCGTGCTCGCGATCGCCATCCCCGCGATTCTGGTGTTTGTGCTGGTGTTCTCGGTGCTCGCGGTGATTGCCCAGCTCAAGCGAGCCGTCACGGGTGGCGGGTCGGGCAGAGCAAGCACCGGGGCCGATGCATCGGGCAGGCGGAACGTCCGCGTCATCGAACGCCGCTAGCAGCCGCGGCGTGAAACTCGACAACCAACTCACAAATCAGGCAACCGCCCGGCCATGACACGCGGACCGCTAACGAACGCGCATGGCGGTGCCCGGGCCCCCGAAAGCCCGGGCATCGTTGTTTTTTTTGCAGCCGCCACCAGCCCAAAATCAGCACAACAAACGCAACTTTGCATGTATAATCGCTGAATTCATCCGTAATCAGACGCGAGGCCTGTCATCGTGCCACCAAACCACCGCTCATCGGCTGCGCTCGCCGCGGCCGCTTCACTCTGCTCCGCCGGCCAAACGCTTGCCCAGGCCCCCATCGAGTACGGCTTTCTGTGGCACATGCACCAGCCGATCTATGTGCCGTACCTCACCCCGCCCCAGGTCGATGCAACCGGACTGTTCAGCTTCGATGTGCGCGACGTGCACAACCAGCGCGTCGGGCCGTATCGCAGTTGGCCACGCAACGCGATCCAAGCCGGACTAGGCCTGCCCAATCTCGGCGCGCAGGTTTCCTTCAGCGGCTCACTCATCGAGAACCTCGACGCGATGTCGTTCGCCGCGCCGTGGAACTGGAGTAACTGGTCGAGCGACTACGCAGCTGCCCGCAACTGGAACACCGCGCTCGGCAACCCGCGATTCGATCTCGTGAACTTCGGCTACCACCACCCGCTCATGCCGTTGCTCGATGAGCGCGACATCCGCATGCAGCTGCGCCTGCATCGCATCAAGCAACAACAAACGTTCGGCGGCACGCCGAGTAAGGGCATCTTCCCGCCCGAGACCGCTTTCCATAAGCGCATCATCCCAGCACTCGAAGCTGAGGGCATCGAGTGGGCGCTCGTCGACAACATCCACTTCGATCGCGCGTGCATCAACTATCCGCACAACGACGCGGCCGGCATCGCAGCACCCAACCGCGCAGACCAGGTCAATCCCGATCCCGCAGCCAACGGCGGCGCATGGGTGCAACTGCAAAACCTGTGGGCACCGACGCGGGTGAGCGCACCGTTCGGCTATCAACCCGCGTGGGTGGAGTGGGTCGATCCGTACGCGGACCCGGCCAACCTCCAACCCGGCGATGTCTCGCGGATCATCGCTGTGCCCGCAGCCCGCTACGAGGGCAACGAAGACGGCCGCGGCGGCTTCGGCGCCCTGCAGTACGAGCAGGTCATGGACCAGTACCGGCGGTTCAACACCGACCCGGACCACCCGATGTTCGTGCTGCTGCACCACGACGGCGACAACTTCGGCGGCGGCAGCGAGAGCTACTACGGCGGCAACTACCAGAACTTTGTGAACTGGGTCGGCAGCAACCCGAACTACAACGCGAGTACGGCACAGGATTATCTGGATCGCTTCCCCGTGCCGGACGATTACGTCGTGCACGTCGAGAACGGCAGCTGGGCCGGGGCGGACAACGGCGACCCGGAGTTCAAGAAGTGGCTCGGCGACCCCGATCCGAACACGGGTTGGTCGCCGGACCGGAATTCGTGGGCGGTGCTGACCGCGGCGAAGAACCACGTGTACACGGCGGATGATTTGTCGCCGGTCGGTCAAACAGATGCATCGCGGGACCGCATCATCGCGGGCAACGGCAACGCGGTGGAACGGGCGTGGCACACGCTGCTGCAGGCCCAGGCGTCGGACCACTGGTACTGGGACGGCACGGAAGTCTGGGACTCGAACGTGACCAAGGGCAGCAACGC
>JBCCQU010000148.1:0-6114 GCA_039208875.1 Planctomycetota bacterium | reverse complement strand
TACAACTCCGGCCGGGACTCCACATAACGGACGAGTTCCGGCCACAGAGGATCCCCGGGCTTGATCCACTTCTCCTTCAAAAGACCGTCTCGACCTTCATCAGGGTCATCGAAGAGCGCGAGCCCGCTCTCGTACAACCGGATCGCCGAGCAGCCCGTAGGCGTCTCCTCGATCATCGCATTGACGCGATCGAGCAACGCCAAGTACGAGCCTTCAACTCCAGCACGCCGCTCCTCGTTCTTGGCAGACTGCGCTTGCAGTAGCCACAATGCGGTGACGACAGCGACGACACCAATCACACACCCGATGATCACACGCAAGATGCTCGCCCCTTCTCGCGCCGGTGCGTTCCGTTTCACCGCCGCCTGCGCGCAGCCAGCATACCCCCAGCCGCCAGCACCACCGCCCCTGCCGGCGCCGGCACCTGCGCGACGTAGATCCCCGTGCCGAGCAGGTTGCCGAAGCCGTCGTTGACCTGCACGCTGAACGCGACCTCGCCGAGGTCGTTGATCGACACGCCACCGCCGAACGCGGTCTGCCCATCAGGCCGGCCCGCGACCACGTCGCCGAACGTCCCCGGCAGCGTGTCGCCGATCGTCACGAGCTTGACGAGGTCGACCCCATCGCCGACATAGATCGCCGTCTCGCCCCGGCTGTCCCGGCCTCGGAACGCGACGACGCCGTCGTTGTTGATCGACGGGCTGAAGAACTCGATATCGGTGATGTCGAGGTCGCCCTCCTGCGCAACGGTGACGATCGAGCTCCCGTCGCCGATGAACACGCCCCGGGCGCCAGCAACCTCGCCGACGAACGCGACCTGCCCCGAGTCGTTGAGGTCGTTGCCGTTGTCGATCTGGCCGAACGTGCCAGTGTTCACGATGAGCGTGCTCGAGCCGTCGGGCTCGAAGATGCGGAGCTCATCGGAGCTCGTCCCAGCGAGCTGCACCTTGCCGCCGATCTGCCCGTTGTTGTTGAAGCTCGGCGTGAACAGGAACGAGTATGGGCTATTGGGATCGAGCCCCTGCTCGCGGGCGTAGATGTCCGTTGTGCCCGTGCCGGGGTTGACGCGCAGGAACGCGGTGCCGTTGAAGCCGAAGCGGCCGCGGAACGAGACGTCCCCAGCATCGTTGACCTCGACGCTGGTGAACGCGGTCGCGCCGAACGGCTGGTTGGTGAGGAAGCTGCCGCCCACCGCGCCGACCTGCCCGGAGTAGACGCCGGCGGTCGGGCCGTCCTGCTCCCAGACGACCCTGCCGTTGTTGTTCAGGTCGGGATCGCTGAGGAACGCGACCGGATCGCTCGCGATGACCTGCCCGCTGCCACGATTGCCGGCCCAGATCGCAAACTCCGCCCCGTTCGTTCCCGGCACGAGCGCCTTCACCGCGACATCGCCGCGATTGTTCAGCGCCACCGTCGCGCTGTTGATCGAGCTGCCCGCCGGCAGGTTGAAAGCGATATCACCCGTGGCGACCTGCAATTGGAACCCAACATAGTTGGGAACCTGCGCAGCAGCAGCGCCAGCGAACGAGACAACAACAGCAGCAGAAATGCGAATCATGGCGGGCTCCGGGGGTCGCAAAGGTGAAGGTCAGGACGCACGAGCGCAGTCCATCCGCGCACGCAGCATCTCAGCCACCTCAAGCAAGACACAAACCCTGCGCATCCGCGCCGACCGGCCAATGGACTCGGGCGCTACAGCCCGTGGCCGTGCCACTCATGCAGCTGCCAATTCGCACAAGTCGACCACAGCAGCACATCACCGCGCGGCAGATTCAGCCGACCACGATACCAATCGATGATCGTAGGAAAGTCCATCAGATCCCGCCCGCCATCATCGACCTCGTCCGGGCCGACGTCGTACACCATCACGCCCACGTTGTGCGGCGCAATGACGAGCTCGTAGCCGAACACACCCGGCACCTCGAAGTCAAGGAAGCCACGGGACACCAGCTCGGACTGATCCACCGGATGCCGACCTGTGAGCAACCGAAACCGCTCAGCCGCGATGCCCACGATCGCGCCGCGACGACGGTTCTCGCACGACCATGCAATGCAAGCTGTGCGTTGCAGTGAACGGATCGCCCTTGCCACCAGACCGCTTCCCGTACCTATCGCGTTCATCCGCCAACGCATGTCCTGAACATCGAATGCCTCGACGTACGGCAGGTGCAGATGCTGAATGGCCAAGTTCGTAACAAGCGCATGGTGCGGTGCGTGCGACTCGCGGATTCCGTGGGCAACGAACTCGCCGCGCTGCGCGGACAGTGCTGAAGCATCCGTGCCATAGACATGATCGGCTGTCTGCAACTGGTACAGCATCGCTCGATCATCCCAATGCAGCGAACGCTGGAAGTAGGCCAATGGATCAAGCTCGTACAGACGGAACTGCAATGAGATCAGCTCCTCTTCACCGAGCACACCCGGCGCCACCGCAATGATGGCACTGAGTTGGTCGAGCGTGCTCGCCACATCCCATGTGCCCATCTCCGCGGATGCTGTCGTCAACGAGTCCATAAACCTCTCTGCGCGTGCCAAGCGGGCGAGGAGCGTGCTCGTCGCCTCGTGCTGACGCTCGTGCGAGACATGGATCCAGGCGAGCTGTTGAAGCAAGTTGTCTATGTAGATGTAGACCGGTGTTCCAGCTTGCAACTCCCGCCTGACATACGAACCAAGACTACCAGACTCGATCGCAACCGAATATTCATCGAACTCGTTGGGCGAAATAACCGGCGCCAACGGTGTCGACCGAATAACCCAGACCAACTCCTCCAGTGTGTCGTTGTGCAACGCAACAAAGTCGGTCGCAAAGTTGTGCATTGTG
Source organism: Planctomycetota bacterium (assembly GCA_039208875.1). Classification (GTDB taxonomy): domain Bacteria; phylum Planctomycetota; class Phycisphaerae; order Phycisphaerales; family UBA1924; genus JBCCQU01. The sequence goes on along the minus strand of JBCCQU010000148.1, from coordinate 3,293 downwards.
CCGCCTGGCAGTAGTTCCAGCGGGTCCTCCGCCAGCCACATGTAGTCATGGTACAGATGGCATTCAGCAATACACCCAAGCGGCGTGACGTACCGCTCCCACGCCGCCGCGTCCCCGCCGATCAGCTTGTTCACCTCCGCGATCTTCTCGTCCCACCCCGGCGGCTTGCCCCGGCCGCGGAACGCCGCCAACGGATCCGGCTCGGGCTCGTAGACCTCCTCCTCGGCGGCATCCGCCGGCGGCGGGACCAGCCGCCACAACGCCACCGCTCCGCCGAGCAGCACCAACAACCCAAGCGTCCGCCATGTCACCATCACTGCCCCCTGCCCCTCGTCCGGGGCGGTTGTGATGGTCCTATCGATCCGTTATCACCCGTCCTCCAGCCATCACCCAGCGCACATCCAACAACACCGCTACGTCAACCGTCGGATCCCCACCCGCCGCGATCAGGTCCGGCTGCGTGCCAACCTCGATCGCGCCCATCGTCTCGCTGTTGACACCGCGCTGCGATCAGTCGTGCTCGACGATCCACGCCGCGTTCGTCGAGAACAGCACCAGATCCCCCTCCGGAAGCGGCTGCTCGCCACGGATCCAGCGGAACACATCGCGATTGATCAACGCCCCAGCCCCACCGCCATCCTCGGCGTCCGGCCCCGGGTCATACACCATGAACGCCGGATATTCACCGGTCCTGCCGTGCGGCGCGATGCCGAGCGGCAGAGCCGTGAAGATCGACTCCAACGGCTCATCCAACAGCCCCGCCTCGACCAACTCCGCCTGCGATGTCGGCAGCCGACCGTTCGCGAGCCGATACCGCTGTGAAGCGAGGCCAACAACCATGCCACGCAGCCGCGACTCGATGCTCCAGGCACCCATCAAGCGGCCCATGTCAGGAGTGCCCTGCTTCAGTTCCCGATCGAAGCCGCTCGGCCCTTCAATCGCGTCGGCCGCATCGTTTGAAATCTCCCTGAAGCGATCAATATCCAAGCGGCCAGAACCAAGGATCTCAAGGGCTTCCTCATTGTTCCGCTCGATCTGGACCAAGACTCGTCCGAGCGGTTCCGGCCAGTCATCCGCACCGCCAACGGCTTCATCTTCGGCATGCGCCTCACGCATGCCGAGCATTTGGACTTCCTTCCCAAAGCTGTACCCACGGCTGACTAGACCGAGCACGTCGATCCGTTGCAAGCGGGCCTGCAGCATGGCCAGCGCTTCATCGCTCAAGAGTCCGGACTCATAGCCCAATACCCACCCGATCGGAACTACGACCACATTGACGCGCGTATAGGTTGCAAACTGGGATGGAGTACCGAGCCGCTGCTCGAACAATCCAACCATGCCCATGAGACTTGATAACACCCGATCCGCATCACGATCGTGCATCGCGAGAAGGAGTTCTGTATCCAGCACCGGGTAGCAATAGCGAATCGCGAAGTACGAACGGGTCGTGAGCGTGTCGATGTAGATCGCGTGCGTCGGCCAGTCGAGCCACCAGACCTTGCCAATCTCATCGAGATCATAGATCGTGCCCAGCCGTCGCTGCTGCGCCCCGTCATGGATCTCGTCGTAGGCGTCCGCCAACGCGTCTCGTTGCGCACGGATCGCTGCCAGCACGTCGTCGCTCAGGGGATAGTCCTTCACGCTTGCCGACACAGTGCTCTCTGTTCGCGCCTCCCGGATTGTGTCGAGCGCCGCTTGGATTCGCGGCGCTGCCCGCTCGTCCTCGGGAATCATCAGCGCCTCAGCGTTCAACCAATCGACCAACGCCTGCGCCTCGGGCTCGAACTTCTTGACCGGCTCGATCACCTGACCAAACGCCACGCCCGCAAGCCCGATCACGCATCCACACAACAACCGCATCATGTCGTCCCTTCGATCTCAACAAGTCTGCTCCATGCAACAACCAAGCCTACCACCATCGATTCACTTCGCCACACGCCCCCCAGCCATCACCCACCGCACATCCAACAACACCGCAACGTCAGCCGTCGGATCACCATCCACCGCGATCAGATCCGCCCACTTGCCCACCTCGATCGTGCCGATCTCAGCGCTCAGCCCGCACAGATCAGCCGCGTAGACCGTCGCGCAGCGGATCGCCTCGGCCGGGGTCATGCCGGCCTCGACCATGTAGACGAACTCCTCGGCGTTCGTGCCGTGCTCGCCCACGCCGACGTCGGTGCCGAAGGCGATCTTCACACCAGCCTTGTGCGCCCGGCCGAACGATCCCTGGATCTGCGGCCCCACCGCCGCCGCCTTGTGCCGGATCGGCGGCGGGAAGTAGCCGTCGATCTCCGCCTTCTCCGCGACGAACTTGCCCGCGTGGATCGTCGGCACGAGATACGCGCCCGTCTCGAGGAACAGCTCGATGCACTCATCATCGAGGTACGTCCCATGCTCGATCGAATCGACGCCCGCGCGCAGCGCCGCCTTGATCCCTTCCGGCCCGTGCGCATGCGCCGCGATCGTGCGCCCAAGCAGGCGCGATGTCTGCACGATCGCTTCGAGCTCATCATCAAAGAACTTCCGATCGACGCCAGCGGCCGTGTTGCTCAGCACGCCGCCGGTCGCGGTCAGCTTGATCAGATCAGCGCCGCGCTTCACCTGCGCGCGCACCGCCGCGCGTGCGCCATCGGCGCCATCGGCAACGCCCGCCATCGCGCCGGGCGTGTCGAACAGGTCCTCGCGGTACCCAAGCGTGCCATCGGAGTGCCCGCCGGTCGGCGTGATGCTCTCACCCGCTACAAGAATCCTCGGCCCCGGCACGAGCCCTGCGTTGATCGCGTCGCGCAGCGCGAACGCCGCGTCGCCCGACGAGCCCACGTTGCGGATCGTGGTGAACCCCGCCTCGAGCGTGCGCCGCGCGTAGACGACGCCCTTGATCGCGTTGTCCGCATCGCTCTCGCTGACACGCCTCAAGCGGACGTCCTTCGAGTACTGCCCGGTGATGTGCGTGTGGCAGTCGATCAATCCGGGCAGGACGAACCTGTCCTTGAGGTCGATCGTTTGCACGACCTCGCCGGGCGAAGGCTCGATGTCTCGGTAGCCCTTGGAGACCGACACGATCACGCCGCCTCGGATCTCGACCGTCGCCCGCCGCATGGCCGGCTCGCCGGGGACCGCCAGCAGGTGACCGCAATGGAGCACCAGCGTCGGCTGCACCTCGATGCCAGAGTCCGCCGGCGGCACATCGGCCCGGCTCACGCACGCGAACAAACCGATCCACATCACCGTTGCCGCCAGTCGCCAATCCATCACAGCCTCCTGAAAGTGGTCAATCAAACCTGACAGCC
>JBCCQU010000147.1:0-6120 GCA_039208875.1 Planctomycetota bacterium | reverse complement strand
GTGAGAGGCAGGATGAGGCCGACGGCGATGATCGCGACGCCGATGGCGATGAGGAACAGCACGATCGGCTCGACGAGTTTGATGACGTTGCCGAGCAGGCGGTCGACGCGGTTCTCCAGCGTTTCGGCGACCTGCAGCAGCACGCGATCGACGCGACCTGACTCCTCGCCGACGGCGATCATCTCGACGATTTCTTCATCGAAGAGCTTGGCTGAGGCGAGGGATGGCGCGAGACGATCGCCGGCGCGGACGGCCTCGATGGCGGACTCGAGGGCGGCGTCGAACTTGGGATTGTCCGCGGCCTGTCTCGCGATGGCCATGGCGCTGAGCATGGGTACGCCGCTCTCGAGCAGGGTGCCGAGCAGGCGGCAGACGCGGGCGGATACGACCGAGCGCACAAGCGGGCCGATGGCGGGCAGCGAGACCGCGGCGGTGCCGATGCGCGCGCGGCCGGCCGGCGTGGATCGATACCACGAGCCGGCAGCGAGGATCGCGATGGCGAGCAGCGCGGCGACGACGCCTTGCTGGGTGACGAAATCGCCGAGGCCGAGGACCAGGGTGGTGACGAATGGCAGGTCGTCGAAGCGGGCGAACATGGGCCGAATCATCGGGATGAAGAACACAAAGACGACGGCGAGAACGATGAAGCCGATGCTGATGATCGCGGCGGGGTAGGTGAGTGCGCCGAGCAGCTTGGCTTTGAGGTCGGCCTGGGCCTCGAGGAGTTTGCAGAGGCGGTGGCAGGCGTTTTCGAGGAAGCCGCCCTTCTCGCCGGCGCGGATGATGGCGACCTGAGTGTCTTTGAAGACGTCGGGCCGGCGCGACATCGCGAGTGCCAGTTCATCGCCCTCGGCGACGGCCTCGGCGAGTTCGGTGACGGCGACGGACAGCCGCTTGTCGCCCTTGCGTTTGCCGAGCAGGCGGAGTGCTCGAAGGATGGGTACGCCGGCGGAGAGCATCTCGCCGAGTTGGCTGTAGGTGAGCGCGAGGCGTCGGGTCGACACGCGTCGCTTGGGCAGGATGGAGCGGTCTGTTCGCTCGCTGACGTCGATCGGCAGCAGGCGTTTGGCTTCGAGCTCAGAGAGTGCTGCCTGCTCGGAGGCTGCAGCGAGAACGCCCGCGATGCGCTCGCCGGCGGTATTTCTCGCGATGTAGCGATAGCTCGGCATGGGTGGGCGTTAGCTTGCTCCGGGCCTCGGGGCGTCGAGCAGGCTGGTGAGCCTGGCGACGAGCTCGGGGTCGGTCGGCGAGGTGCGAGAGCCGAAGCGTGCGACGACTTCGCCGTCGCGGTTGACGAGGAATTTGGTGAAGTTCCATCCGGGCTCGCCGCCGATGGGGTCGGGCTGTGCGGCGAGGTCTGCGTAGAGCGGGTGCGTGCCGCTGCCCTTGACAACGATCTTGCTGAACATCGGGAAGGTGACGTTGTAGTTGGTTGTGCAGAACAGCTTGATTTCTTCGTTGGTGCCGGGCTCTTGGCCCATGAACTCGTTGGCCGGGAAGCCGAGCACCTGGAAGCCTGCGTCGTTGTGCTCCTCGAACAGCTCTTGGAGCTGGGCGTACTGCGAGGTGAAGCCGCAGCGGCTGGCGACATTGACGATGAGCAAGACATCGCCCTTGAAGGAGGCGAGATCGGTCGGATTGCCATCGATGTCGTCGAGCGTGTGATCGAGCACGTAGCTTGCGTTGGTCACGTTTGGAGACTCCGGATCTGCTGCTTCTGGTGCGGCTTGGGTCTGTATGTTGGCATCGTCGGAGCTGGCGGGCTGCGCGGGCTCGGACGATTCGCAGCCGGCGAGGATCGCGACGGCTGCGAGTGAAAGAACTCCGGTGAACGTGCGCATGATTCATGCTCCGGGTGGTTGGCGGAAAGGTGTCGTGGCTTGGTCGCTTCGCCAGCGGGCTTATGCTCCGGCATGGTAGAGCTTCGACGGACTGTGCGGCTTTCGATCAATCCCGGTGCATCGGATGCTGACGTGGCGGTCGGGTGCAACGGGTTTTCAGCGGTGCCCGCGATGCGTGGGCTTGGGCGGCACTACGAGCTCGATGTGGTGTGCCGGGGCGAGCCCGACAGCGAATCGGGCTATCTGGTGAACATCAAGACGATCGACAAGGCTGTGCGCGGTAGTGCGTTGCCGGTGCTGGTGCGCGCATGCCGGGATGAGCCGGAGCGGGACCCAGCGACGCTGCTGGCACCGATGCGAGATGCGATTGCTGGTGGCCTGCCGTGCGAGTTGCGATCGCTCGTGTTGCGGCTGAGCCCCTACTATTCGGTCGCGATGGATACAGCAACTGACAGATTCACTCTGCGTCAGCGTTTCGACTTTGCTGCGGCACACCGGCTGCACGTTGCGGGCTGGAGTGACGACGAGAACAAGTCGGCATTTGGCAAGTGCAACAACCCGAGTGGGCACGGGCACAACTATCAGGTTGAGCCGGCGGTGGCGGTAGGCTTCGATGACGCGGGCATGGCGTTGCTCACGCTCGAAGAGTTGGAGACGATCGTTGATGAGTCGCTGATCGATCCGTTCGATCACACACATTTGAACGTGGACACCCACGAATTTGGTGCTGACGGCGTGAATCCTTCGGTCGAGAATATCGCCAAGGTGTTTTACGGTCGGCTCGCAAAGTCGCTTGAGGGGCGAGACGGCGTCGAGCTGCGGTCGGTGACCGTTTGGGAGACGGATCGCACGAGCTGCACGTATCCGGACGCGTAGGCATCGAGGCGTTGAGAATTGCCGCGAGGAATCGGGTGACCGACGCCACCGGGTGCACGTGAGCCCTTAGGATTTGGCATGGGTATCGGCACGGTGCTGCTGGAGCGGGGGCTGATCGGGCGTGAGCAGCTCGAGGCGGCGCTGACCGAACATCGCGACACCGGTGAACGGCTTGATCGCATCCTGGTGCGGCTCGGGTTTGTGAGTCGCGGGCAGGTGCTCGAGGCGATCGGCGAGCAGTTTCATATGCCGGTGGTCGATCTGGTGACGGCGGATGTGCCGCAGGATGTACTGGACATGCTGCCGGCCAAGCTCGTTTTCAAGCGGGGCTGCGTGCCGATCGGTCGCGATAACGGCACGCTCACCGTTGCGACGAGCGATCCATTTGAAGCGACAGCTCTCGATGAGCTTCGCCTGCTCGCGGGCTGCACGATCGAGCTTGCACTGGCTGACGAGGACGATCTCCGGTCGTTCATTCGCTCGCACTACGGCGTTGGCACCGACACGCTCGACGCGATGAGCGAAGGGCTCGACGACCAGGTGCAGGCGGTTGATGGCGATACCTCGGCTGAGGTGGAACAGGCGCAGGAAGCGTCGGTCATCAGGCTGGTGAACGACCTGCTGAGCGAGGCGATTAGTGATCGCGCGACGGATGTCCATATCGAGCCGTATGAGGATCGGCTGCACGTGCGATATCGCATCGACGGTGTGCTGACGCGTGCTAACGTGCCGACGACGATCCATCGCTTCGGTGCGGCGATTGTGAGCCGACTGAAGATCATGGCGAACTTGAACATTGCTGAGAAGCGCAAGCCGCAGGACGGGCGGATAAGCTTTCGGCATCGGCCGGTGGGCGGGCCGGTGCAGGAGTTTGACCTCCGCGTGAGCGTTATCCCGATGCTGTTTGGCGAGGGCGTTGTGCTTCGCGTGCTGAGCAAGACCGCGGTGCTGCTAAGCCTTGATGATCTCGGCATGCCGGCGGTGGTGGAAGACCCGTGGGCGGGCATGATCTCGCGGCCGTACGGGATTCTGCTTGTCACGGGGCCGACGGGCTCGGGCAAGTCGACGACGCTGTACGCGTCGCTGAATCAGATCGTGAGTGATGCGATCAAGGTGATCACGGTTGAGGATCCGGTCGAGTATCACGTCGCGGGTGTGAATCAGATTCAGGTGAACTCGCGCGTTGGGCTGACGTTTGCTGACGGGCTTCGGTCGATTCTTCGGCATGATCCTGATGTGGTGATGGTCGGCGAGATTCGCGACCGCGAAACCGCGGAGACCGCGGTGCAGGCTTCGCTGACGGGTCACCTCGTGCTGTCGACGCTGCACACGAACGATGCGCCGGGGGCGACGACGCGATTGCTGGATATGGGTGTCGAGCCGTTCCTGGTTTCGTCGTCGGTCGAGGGCGTGCTCGCGCAGAGGCTGGTGCGGCGCGTTTGCCAGGCGTGCGCGGAGCGATATGTGCCGGACGCTGCGGATCTGCCGCCGGGGTTTGAGTTGGATGCGGGTGCAGAGCTTGTGCGGGGTCGGGGTTGCCGCGAGTGCAGGCAGACCGGGTATCGCGGACGTGTCGGCATTTATGAATTGCTGACGCTGAGCGAGCCGTTGCGCGAGATGGTGATGGAGCGAGCGAACGCCCCCACTATCGCGCGGGCTGCGCTTGAGCGGGGCGAGTTGCGGACGCTCCGGATGGACGGCGACGAAAAGGCGCGGGCGGGCGTGACGACAGTGGCGGAAGTCGCGCGGGCGCTGACCGCCTGAACAGTTTTGGCGTAAAGGCAGACCCGTCGCTCGCGCTCCGGGCTCGTCAATGGCATGTTGTTCTTGGGGCGGGACGCCCGTGCCACGGAAGACAAAGACACACCGGTCTGAAGACCGGTGCCACCAAAGACACCCGTCGCTCGCGCTCCGGGCTCGTCAATGGCCTGCTGTTCTTGGGGCGGGAGGCCCGCGCTACAGAAGACAAAGACACACCGGTCTGCAGACCGGTGCCACGGAAGGCAAAGAAGCACTGGTTTGGAAACCGGTGCCCCCGAAGACACCCGTCGCTCACGCTCCGGGCTCGTCAGATGTTGAAGTTTGGCGACCCGTTAGTCGGTCGTGACGTCCGCGGTTTCGAAGCGAGGCTGAGCCGAGTCGATCGCGGGAAGTAGCGGCTGCAGCCATGACAGTTCGTCGATGATGTCTTCGAGTGCGCCGGACTCCGCGCCGATGGCTCCGAGGACCGGCAGGAACAGCGGCGCGGCGGTGGAGATCATGCCGGCTGTGGTGGTGCCGCGGACGAGCAGTGAGCGATCGCCGAGGGTATCGGTGACGACGTCGTCGCCATCCCAGCGCACGACCTGCAGCGTGCCCATGGCGTCGTCGGCGAGTTCGCCGAAGGTGGGTGCGATGAGGCCGGCATCGCGCTCGCCATCGAATGACCGCACGCCGTTTGAGAGTGCGGATGCTGCGAAGGACAGCCACGGGTATCCCGAGCGCATCATGGCTCTGGAGTCGACGAAGCTGAAGCCGATGAGGCCGCCGGGGTCGGCGTTGACTTCGCGGGCGATCTCAACGATCTCTGCGAACCGCTCGTTGTCGGCGATGGTGGTATCGCTCCGGCCGGTGGCCTGCCTGGTCGCGGCGATCGTGGCCTGCGGGGTAAGCCCGACAATGAGCCAGTCGTTCGCGATGGCGATGGTCGGCTCGAACGGGATGGCGAGGCCGTTGAATTGCAGGCTGGTGTATTCGCGGTCGCCGTGGTTCCACGAGTTGGCTCGGACTGTTGCGATGGGGCCGTCCCATACATCGAATTCGAGGCCGTTGACAAAGCCGGTGAGTTGCTCGATGGAACCCGCGAAGGCGTCGGCGTCGTCGAGTTCGACGAGCATGACGAGCGAGGTGAGCGAGCCGCCACCGGTCGCGTCGGAGATGTAGTAGACGAGCGTTGAGCCGAGGTGTTCGAGGACATCGTCGATGGGATGGATGCCGATGGCTTCTTCGATCTCATCGAAGCCGTCGTCGATTGGGACACCGGCCTCTCGCATATCGGCGAATGCTCGGTCGATCGATGCGAGGCTGAAGCGTGTGACGCCACCGGCGTAGACATCGGCGGGGAGCGCGACGACGCTATCGAGGCCGAGCGGCTCGGTCGGAATGCTGAGGGCTTCGGCGTGCTGCCGAGCGTTGTGCAACGTGAAGCGGTCGAGCGCGAAGTCTGTCCCGAAGCCGGAGATGAGCGAGAGGCTGAGTGCGTCTGCGCCGATGAGGCCGAAGCCGCTGACCTGGTCGATCGCGGCCTGTGCCTGCTCGTCTCCGCCGGAGAACGCCATCACGGTGTTGACGGCGGGATTGAGTGCCTTGAGATCGACGTGCGCGCGGAGCTTGGTGTCGAAGCCGGGCGTTGGCAGTGCGATGT
>JBCCQU010000146.1:0-6133 GCA_039208875.1 Planctomycetota bacterium | reverse complement strand
GTTCATGGCAGCATGGGATAATGAAAGTGTGTTACATTTTGTGCAAGTTAGCAACTCCGTACAACTTGCCAGCATTGAATTCTGAATTAGGCACGGGGTCTTGAAAGTCAAGGTCGGCATCTGCGGCGAGCACGGCGGTGATCCTGCATCCGTCCACTTCTGCCATCGCGTCGGCATGGACTACGTCAGCTGCTCACCGTTCCGCGTGCCGATCGCACGCCTCGCAGCAGCCCAGGCTGCCATCCGCGAAGAAGGCTGAACAGCAAACGCTTTGACAATCTAAGCACACACCAAGACCCCGCTCCGTGCCGGGTCTTTTCATGCGCGCAAAGAAACAGCCCGCATCCAATCACGGACGCGGGCTGGGAGAGAGATCAAGTTTCGTACAACGGTGCTTCCGCAGTGCGTTAGCTGCTCAGTGCGTCGTCGATCGCCGACCGCATCGCGTCGAACACCGGCTGGAAGTCGGCGCTTGGCTCCGATCGCCACACTTCCGAGCCCGACTTGTCGAGCACGATCCACGTCGGATACGCCTTGACGTTGTACTTGTCAGCCACGCTGTCGGCGCTCAGCAGTTGTGTCCACTCGTAGCCCGCGTCCTTGGCGTATTTGATGGTTGCGTCGGGGTCGGATCGCACGGGCAGGCCGAACATGCCGAAGCCGTCGTTCTCTGCATAGTCCGCGAACATTTCCTTGTTGAACGGCGCAGCACGCTTGCACGGGAAGCACCATGTGCCCCAGAAGTACAGCACGTTGACATCGCCCACGAGCTGCGTGGACTGGAACGTCTCGCCGCCGGCCTGGTCGGCCTCCCACGCGATCACGTCGCCGGCCTGCGTCTCGCCAAACGCACCGGCGTCCTTCTCGAGACCGAAGCCGAACTCGACGCCGTCCGCTGCAGCCGGGTCTGTCGTCGGGTTGACGAAGGTGATGCGTTGCACGCCGCTCATATCGGTCGTCTGATCGCCGAAAAGCGTGTCGAGCGCGACGGGCATGCTGTCGCTGGCGCGGAGGTACCAACGCCAGAACTTCTTGCTGCCCTGCGTGCGGACCTGCGATTCGGCTTCGACGCCGACCACGGGCACGCCGTCGATCTCGGACTCGCCGAGATAGGTCAGCTTGGCGAGCGTGAGCTCGGTATCGAGCGGCTGGCCATCGATGAGTGTGAGCGACTGGAAGTAGTCAGCCGCGAGCACCTCGGAGTTCATGCTGCTGCCGTCTTCGAGCGTTCGAACCTCACCAGTCTTGTTGTCGATCCATTCGGTGCGATCGGGCCTGCCGGCGACATCGAACTGTTCGGGCGTGTCGCCGGTGCCGGGGCCAGTTGCACTCCCGGTCACACGGGTGAACCACTTTGGGTCGCTGACCTCGGACGCAGGGTCGAGCACCGCGACGAGTTTGGCGTTGCCCTTAAAGGAGATCATCGACACCATCGGGTTGCCGGTCGCGGTCGAGACGAGGTCAGACACAAAGACGCCGGTTTTCTGGATGGCTGCACGCGTGCGGCCGATCGCAGCGACTGCCTCGGTGTCGTGGTACCCGTCCGCTGCGGCGTCCCGCGTCACAGCATCGACTTGCGCGGTCATGCGATCGCGGAGTGCCTTGATCTGCTCGTCGCTCAGCTCCTGAGCTTCTTGGTTGCCGCCAGCTTTGCGGACGGCTTCCTTGCTCCGCTCCTTGGCCTGTTCCTTCGCCTGGTCTTTGTCCTGCGACTTGCGTTCGGCCCATTCGCGAGCCTGCTCAGCCCGCTCCTTTACTTTTTCGGTTGGGTTCTCGGCCGAGGACTGCGCAGCAGCCACGCTCGACAACGACGCCGTAAGCCCCGCAGCCGCGACAATCGCGAGGAGTGCGGGCACGCGTGGGGCATTGGTGCGTGACTGGCTGAGATGCGACAAGGCCGCCTTGAGCTGCATGGCTGATTCCTCGCGAAGGTGGTTCTTGGGTTGGGTCAGGGTTATCGGGTCAGATCCCGCCGGGCGGAATGATACGCAGGTGTCCATCGTCATTACCGGCCTGTCGCTGGACCGGTTCGCGATGAAACAGCGAATCTCGCCCGTCACCGCCCCAGCAGCGAGCCAAGGGCTGCCCCGGGGTCGGGCTGCCGCATCAGGTGCTCGCCGACCAGCACGATCCGCACCCCTTCGTCCGTTAGACGGCGAAGGTCGTCCGGCGTCTTGATGCCCGACTCGCTCACCAGCACGTCGCGATCCTCGACCATGTCGGCCAGCCTCAGCGTGTGGTTCAGATCCACGGTCATGCTGGCCAGGTCGCGATTGTTGATGCCGAGCAAGCCGTACGCGGGATGCGGGAAGCCGACGTGAGGCCGCACGCGGAGCAGGTTGTCCATGCTGTGTACCTCCAGCAGCACGGTCATCTGCAACTGCTGCGCAAGGATCAGCATGTCAACAATTGCCGACTCGGTCAGGCACTCGGCAATAAGCAGCACCGCATCGGCCCCGGCCGCCCGGCTCTCCCACAACTGCCAGGGGTCAACGATGAAATCTTTGCGCAGCACCGGCAGCGAACAGGCACGTTTGACGCGTTCGATGTACGAAAGGCTGCCGCCGAAGTACTTCTCATCGGTGAGACAACTTATCGCCGATGCACCATTCGATGCATAGGCTCGCGCGATGACCGCAGGATCGAACCCATCCCCGTCATATTCCGGGCGGATGAGCCCCGCGCTCGGGCTGCGCCGCTTGATCTCAGCGATCACAGCCCTGCCCCGCTCGCGTGCGTCCCGCGTGACAGCAGCAAAGAAGTTCCTCGGCGGATCGGCAGCAGCCACCGCCGCTTCCAACTCAGAGAACGGCGTGACCGACTTCCGATCCTCAACCTCGACCCGCTTGGCCGTCACGATCTCGCCGAGCACCCCCGGCACCATGAACGACCGCCCCGCGTCGTCGTCCCCGGCCTCGTCTCGTTCGTTCGGCCCCGGCGTTTGGTCGTTGGCGTCTGGCATGCGGGCGATTGTTGTCGCCGTACTCGCCGCGGTCGCGTGCATCGCCGCTTCTCCGGCGATTGCCCAGCAGCAAGTCCCGGCCGTGCCCGAGGTCCCGACGACCCAGCCAAACAACCAGCCCGACAACCTGCCGGACCGCGTGCCGGACGGGCTCCCGGATTCAGCGCCCGACACCGTCCCTGACTCACTGCCGGATGCCACGCCACCCGCAACCGACGATCGGCCCCCGCCGCCAGCATCGGATGCGCTCGAAACCACAACGATCAGCGATCTGATGGAAGTAGCCAGCGATCATCGCCTGCTGCTTTTGCTGGCCGCGTCCGCGCTCGTCATCGGCATGCTGTGGGCCGGCGATGTCATCCGCCCCGGATCTGCCGCACGCAACGGCCTGCGAAAGGCAGACGAACTGCCGCCCATCCTCTGGCTGTTCGCAGCTTCGGTCGTCTTCGCAGCCATCCCCGTCGCGACGTACTTCGCCGCCGAGGAAGGCTGGCTCCAAGACTTCGGCCAGCAAAGCCAGGCAACCGAGTCGGGCGAGCCCGCTCAGATCGATCCCGGCCTGCGAGACCTCCAGCGAGAGTCCACGCCGCTGCTCATCGGCTGGACGATCGGTTGCACCGTCGCCTTCGGCATGGTGCTGCTCATCGCGAAGGGCGCGAAAGACGCCGGCCTCAAAGCACACTGGACCGATTGGCCGCTCGGCGTCGGACTGTTCATCCTCGCCCTGCCGCTCATCTTGCTGTCGAGCGATCTGGCGATCATGGCCCACGAGGCCGCGACCAAAAACCCCGTGCCCGACGGCTCGGTCGAGCATCCGCTGCTCCAGCAAATCCTCGACTACCGAGATTCGCCGTGGGCTTGGGCGCTCATCGCCGGCGTCGTGCTGGCCGTGCCGATCGTCGAAGAGGTCGCCTTCCGCGTCTTCCTGCAGTCAGCCATCATCAGCGCGACCAAGATGCCTTGGCTCGGCATCGTCGTCTCCGCTCTCGCATTTGGTGCGCTTCACCTCGGCAACGGCAAGTGGTACGCCGCTATCCCCGTCACCATGCTCGGCATCTGCTGCGGCGTGGCTTACGAGCGTTGCAAGCATGTCAGCGTGCCCATCGCCATGCACGCCTGCTTCAACGCGTTCAACATCGGCCTCGCGATGTACATGACGTCATCGGGCGACGCAACCAGCTAACGCTCGCCGCTCACATGCCGCGGCGTCTCGCGATAAACACGCGTCGCCGGCGTCGGCCGCGATTGGCCTGCAGTGTCGGCCCAACCACCGGCATCGGATCCACCGGCAGCTCTCGCCGCCCGGCAAAGTGCCTTCGCAGCGGCACAAGCTGGTCCTGTGCCCGGTCCGCTGATTGAGTTGTGTCTTCACGTGTCGCGTGCACAACTGCTACTCCCGGGATACCGCAGCGTTTGGCTGCGCATCCCACGTTTGCTCCCAGCTCTCGACTCTCTACGTCGGCGCTGCTGCATTGGTTTCGTTACGAGTTTCACGTCAGACTCAGCGGACGCGTCGGCCCCGGCGTCACTCACAGTGGCCGACGTTGTGCGATGCCTTTACAGGATCGCCATCACGCACAGCACCGCGACCACGAAGGGGATGCCCATCAGATACGCCGCGAACCCGAAGAGCACCGGCAGGGCGTTGTCAGCCTGAGCGGCGCGGGCCGCAGCCTGCATGCCGTTCGCAGCCGAATAGCGGTACGGCTGGTTGTTGCGGTGCATGGCCATCGGACGGTTCGGGGTGTTCTGGAAGCGGTTCATGGCGTGGTCCTTTCCGGCAGCGTGATGTGATGCCGGAGGACAAACCGCCGAACCAAGATCAATGTTCCAACATCTAATTTTCTTTCTTGCAAACAGCCTTCCCAACACCAAACATATAGCGATCAAAAGAATCCGACTCGGCCGCCCGCATCGAAACATCACCCGTGCAACTCGTTTGGCTCAAGCGCGATCTCCGCACCCGCGATCACCCAGCCCTCGACGCTGCCCTGCAGCACGGGCCGACAGCCGCGGTCTACATCTACGAGCCCTCGCTCTGGCAACAGCCGGAGATGTCAGCCGCTCATCTCGCGTTCATCAACGAGTGCCTGGCCGATCTTCGCGAGCGTCTCGATGCACTGCGCGTGCCGCTGATCTTCCGCGTCGGCGAGGTCACCGGTGCGCTGGGCCGCCTGCACGACCGCCTCCGATTCAGCCATCTGTGGAGCCACGAGGAGACCGGCCTTGCTGTCACGTACGAGCGAGACCGCGCGGTCAAGCGGTGGTGCCGCGACGCCGGCGTGCCGTGGACCGAGCTGCCGCAGACCGGCGTCATCCGAGGCCTGACCGATCGCGACGGCTGGGCACGGCGTTGGCAGGCACGCATGAAGGACGCGCCGCTGCCCGAGCCCGAGCCGCAAGCGCAGATGCCCGACCTCGGCGATCTACAACTCGGCGATCTCGCGCAGCCAACCGACCTCGGCCTCAAGCCCAGCAGCATGCGCGGCATCGAAGGCTTCCCCGTCCAGCAAGGCGGCCAGTCGCGCGCGCTCAGCCTGCTCGATTCATTCCTCAATCATCGCGGCGTCAACTACCGCGCCGACATGGCCACACCCAACGCCGGCTGGGATGCCTGCTCGCGCCTCAGCACGCATCTCGCGTGGGGCAGCATCAGCATCCGCACGCTGCATCACGCCACGCGTGAACGGCAGGCCGAACTCCGCGAACTCAAGCTCAAAGCCGAACGCGACAGCACACCCGTGCCCTTCGACAAACGCTGGCAGGGATCGCTCACCAGCTTCCAGGGCCGCCTCCGCTGGCACTGCCACTTCATGCAGAAGCTCGAGACCGAACCCGAAATCGAGCACCGCAACATGAACCGTGCGTACGACGGCGTGCGCACAGAAGACCCGAGTGATTGGACCGCCGACGAGCGCACAAGATTCGACGCGTGGTGCGCCGGCCAGACCGGCTACCCGATGATCGACGCAGCCATGCGCTGCCTGCACAGCAGCGGCTGGATGAACTTCCGCATGCGCTCCATGCTGGTCAGCTTCGCCAGCTATCACCTCTGGCTGCACTGGAAGCCGACTGCCACTTTCCTCGCGCAGCACTTCCTCGACTTCGAGCCCGGCATCCACTTCAGCCAATTCCAGATGCAGTCCGGCGTCACCGGCATCAACACCGTGC
>JBCCQU010000145.1:0-6145 GCA_039208875.1 Planctomycetota bacterium | reverse complement strand
GCCGCATCTTCGATGTCAGCGGGATGTCATCGGGCAAGGCTGCGCGCACAGCGTCCGCGATGCGGGCCGCATTGTCGACATCGCACATCAGCTTGCTCCCGCCATCCTTCTTACACACCTTGTCAACGGGGCAGCCCATGTTGATGTCGACCACCGTCGCGCCGTGGTCGGCGCACCACTTCGCGCCGTCAGCCAGCACCCGCGGATCACCGCCGTACAACTGCATGCCGATCGGCTGATCATACTCGTGTGTGTGCGCAAGGTCCTGGCTCGCCTCGTTGCCGCAAAGCAGGCCCTTGGGGCTCAGCAAGTCCGTGCACGCCAGCCCCACGCCGCCGAACTCTCGGCAGGTCATCCGCCACGCCAGATCGCACCAGCCCGCGATCGGTGCCAGCATCAGGTTCGATGCCAGCCGCACCGGCCCCAGCCGAAGCCCCGGGCTTTGCGCAGGTTCCCTCGTGCCGCGAGCCGCAGCTTCGAGAACCTCAGGAATCATCGGAGCTTGCGTCATCCCGCAACGCTACGCTCCGCGCACGGAGAAGAGGAGTATCAGCATGCAGTTCCATGGAATCACTGTCGCCGCCGTTGCTGTGAGTACGTCTTTCGCCTCGGCCCAGCTCGTCAACGTCGCGCTCAACGCGCCGGTCTCGGTCGCTGCCGGCTCGACGGGCAACGCCTCGCTCAGCACGCTGACCGACGGCCTGTTCCTCGGCCGGAGCACCACGTTCAGCGCCGGCGTCACCTGGACCGACGCCGCCACGATCATCGAGATCGATCTCGGCTCGGCCCAGACCCTCGTCGGCGGCATCGTTGAGGCCGACGACAACGACGCCTACGAGTTGCTCGGCCGCAACCTCACGACCGGCGCGTTCGAGACAATCTGGGACATCCCCAACTTCGACAACTTCGGCTCGGGCTTCCAGACTCGCCCCAACCCCGAAGACGTCAGCGAAGTCTTCTTCTTCGCAGCGCCGTTAACGACCGACACCATCCGCATCCGCTCCACCTCCGGCGACTTCGCCCGCGCGCTCGGCGAGGTACAGGTGTTTGTCCCCGCAGCACCCGGTGTCGCGGTGCTCTCAGCCGGTCTTGGCTTTGCTGCCCGCCGCCGCCGCTGAGCGATCTACACTGCCGCCGTGTACCAGGCTCTGCTGACCCGGCGATATCTCACCCGCAAGATCATGCCGCTGCTCGCGTCGCTGGCCGTTGTGCTGTGCACCGCCATGGTGCTCATCACCTGGTCGGTCATGGGCGGCTTCCTGCGCATGCTCACCGAGTCCGGCCGCTCGCTCATCGGCGATGTCCGCATCGTCTGGCCGCAGACCGGCTTCGCGCACTATGACGACCTTATCGATCGGCTGGAGGCCGACCCGATGATCGGTGCCGCAACGCCGGTCATCGACACCTTCGCCAGCATCACCCTTCCCGACGGCCGGACCGACGGCGTGCAGGTCCGCGGCATCGACGGCCCGTCGTTCGCCAAGGTCACCACATATAGCGACGCCCTCTATTGGAAGCCGCTTGAGCAGGCCGTGCCGCGCGACAAACAACGCGAGGATCCGCGGCTGCGCGCACGCACCCGCGACAACTCGCCGCCCACGTGGGAACAACTCAAAGACAACGGCCTCGCGCTTACCCGGCCCGACTTCGCGACCGGCGAACCCGTGCCCGCCGTGGTGCCGGGCATCGAGGTCACACGCCTCAACCTCCGCGAGACGTGGGGCGGCTACTCGCCGCTCAAGTACCGCACGCTCGGCGCCGACGGCAGCGAGACACTGACCGACGAGTTCATGCCGATCTCTGGAGAGCTCACGGTCCGGGTGTTCCCGCTCGATAGCCGCGGCCGACCACGCGAATCGGTGCCGCGCGTGTTCCCGATCGCCAACGAGTTCGAGTCGGGCTTGTACGACGTCGATAGCTCAACGGTGCTGGTGCATCTCGAAACGCTGCAGCGAATGCTGCGCATGGACGAGGCGGTGCGCGTCGTCGAATCGGTGCCGCTGCTCGGGGCCGAAGCCGATCCGTTCGCGGACCCGTTCGGTGGTGCGCAAGGCTTCGAGACCGAGCCGGCGCGCGTGACCACGGTGCTGGTGCGACATGCTCAGGATGACGGCGATGTCGACGCGCTGCGCGCACGCTGCGAGGAGATCTACGCCGAGTTCGCGATCGCGCATGTCGGCGAGGTGCCATCCTCGCGGCAGATCAGCATCGAGACTTGGGCCGATGCCAACCGCACGCTCATCGCTGCGGTCGAGAAGGAAACCGGCCTCGTGCTCATCGTGTTCACGTTCATCTCGATGACCGCGGTCTTCCTTGTGCTCGCGATCTTCTGGGCCATGGTCAGCGAGAAAACCCGTGACATCGGCATCTTGCGTGCGCTCGGCGCGGGGCAGTCCGGCGTCGCGTGGGTGTGGGTCCGCTACGGCGGCGCCATCGGCATCGTCGGCTCAACGCTCGGCGGCGCGCTCGCCTGGGCCATCGTCAGCAACATCAACGAGATCCACGATTGGATGGGCCAGGAACTCGGCCTCTACGTGTGGGATCCAACGGTGTACGTCTTCAAGGAAATCCCGCGCGAGATCAATCCGCAGCATGCAGCAATCGTGCTCATCGGCGGCGTCGCCTCGTGCCTCATCGGTGCGCTCATCCCGGCTGCACGGGCTGCATCGATGGACCCCGTGCGCGCGCTGAGGTTCGAGTAACCAAGCCCATGACAGCACTCGATGCACAACCCGCGACCGCTGCAAAGCCGAGCCAGGCCCAGTCGATGGTCCGCGTGCACAACCTGCACAAGACGTATCGCATGGGCCGGGTGCGCGTGCCGGTGCTCCGCGGCGTCGATCTGCACGTCGATCGCGGCGAGTGGGTCGCGGTGCTCGGCTCATCGGGCTCGGGCAAGAGCACGCTGCTGCATCTCATCGGCGGGCTCGACCAGGCCGACTCGGCGGACGGCACCAAGCTCGTCGTGCAAGATCAGGACATCGCACGCAAGTCGACGCGCGCGCTCAACAGCTACCGCACCGACACCGTCGGCCTCATCTTCCAGTTCTATCACCTGCTGCCCGAGCTGAGCGTGGTCGAGAACGTGCTGCTCGGCGCGATGATCCGGCTGGGCCGATTCCGCTTCTGGACGAAGCGAGGCCCGCTCCGCGAGCGCGCCACCGAGCTGCTCTCCGAGTTTGGGCTCGGGCATCGGCTGAAGCATCGGCCGAGCGAGCTATCGGGCGGCGAACGTCAGCGGGTGGCGATCGCGCGCGCGCTCATCAACCATCCGCCGCTGCTGCTCGCCGACGAGCCCACCGGCAACCTCGACCGCGACACCGGCCGATCGATCGTGGACGCGATCGAGGCCACGCGCGATCGGCTGCAGCAGACCATCGTGATGGTGACGCACGATCGCGAGGTCGCAGCCCGGGCCGACCGCATCGTTCGGCTCACCGATGGCCGAGTGGTGGATGAAACACCCGGGTCGGCAAACGAACCGAAACCGAACTGAGCCGGTGCCGAAGCATGGCCGTTGGCCGGCGGCGTCCGCTATCATCGGGCTTACGCCTGGGGACATCCGTTGAACGCATCCACCGAGATCTCGTCCGCGGCCGCGTTGCCGGCCCGAGCCGTCACCCTTGCGGGATTTGCGGGTCGGCCTGTGCGCGCCAAGGTGACGGAGATCGGCACCGGGCCGACGTTCGTGTTCCTGCACGGCCTCGTCGGGCTTAACGAGCACTGGGACGAAGTCGCGATGCTCGTACGCGACCGCGTGCGATGCGTGATGCTGGAGCTGCCGCTGCTTGAGCTGACCGGGCAGGACTGCTCGGTGCAGGGCGTGGCCGAGCTGACGAAGCGGTTTCTGATCGAGCATGTGCCGGAGCCGGCGGTGCTGGTCGGCAACTCGTTCGGCGGGCACGTCGCGCTGCACAGTGCGCTCGGCTCGTGCGATGCGAGTGATGGTCAGGTGCGGGGGCTGGTGCTCACCGGGTCGAGTGGGCTGATCGAGCGATCGACCGTGAAGGCGGTCGAGACGCGGCCGAGCCGAGAGTGGCTCGAGGACAAGATCGGCGAGCTGTTCTACGACCGGCGGCATGTGCGCGAGAGCGATATCGAGCGCGCGCATCGCGAGTTGAACGATCGCAAGCGTGCGCGCGCGATGATTCGGTTGTCGCGGACTGCGCGGAAGAACCATCTCGGTGCGCAGATCTCCGGCATCGACCTGCCGGTGCTGTTGATCTGGGGCCGGGAGGATGTGGTGACGCCGCCCGAGGCAGCGCGGGAGTTCGAGCGGCTGCTGCCGGATGCGCGGCTGGAGTGGTTCGACAACTGCGGGCATGTGCCGATGGTGGAGCGGGCCGATGCGTTCGCGTCGCGGCTGGTCGCGTTTGCTGAAGAGCTGGATGCAAACGCCGGCGGGTGAGCAGCGGGGAGCTGGGGCGGATGAGCTGGACGGGGTTGGTTGGCGTTGGGATGCGGGCCAGGCTGCACGCGCGCATCAAGGCGCTGCGTGATGTCGATCGCTGGCAACGCGATACCGCTCGCGTGCAGATACAGACGCTGCGCAAGCTCTTGAGCACCGCGGCGGAGACTCGCTTCGGGCGCGCGCACGACTTCGGCAAGCTCTGCCAGCTCGACGATGACTCGATCGTGCAGGCGTATCGCAAGGCGGTGCCGGTGCGCGACTGGTACGGCTTCAAGGACGACATCGCGGAGATGCGCGAAGCCGGCCGGCCCGATGTGCTGTGGCCCGGGCTCGTGCGCGACTTCTGCCAGACCAGCGGCACGACCGCGGGCGACAAGTTCATCCCGGTCTCGGACGCGATGTTCAAGTCGAACTATCTGTCGAGCCTCGATGCGTTTGCGTATGCGTCGATGGGCGGGCTGTCGCTGCCGGGCGTGTTCGCGGGCCGGGCGTTGTTTCTCGGTGGATCCAGCGATGTGACGACCAATGAGCATGGCATCCGCACCGGCGATCTTTCGGGGCTGGTGACGCGGCTGATTCATTGGCCGATCAGCGAGGTGTATCTGCCGGGCAGCGAGATAGCGCTCATGGACGATTGGACCGCCAAGATTGAGCGCATGGCTGAGCGTTGCATCCCCGAGGATGTGCGTTTCCTGAGCGGCATGCCGAGTTGGGCGCTGGTGTTGTTTCAGCGGGTGCTGGAGATCACGGGCAAGCCGACGGTGCAGGACGTTTGGCCGAACCTGCGTGTGTTTGTGCACGGCGGCGTTCGGTATCAGCCGTTCGAGCCGCGGATGCGGAAGCTGTTCTCGGGTGGCGAGCGCGACATCCCGATGCGCGTCGAGCTGTATCCGGCGAGCGAGGCGTTTGTCGCGATTCAGGATCGGCCGACGATCACGAGCGTGGGTGAGACCGATGCGCAGCCGGCGCTTCGGCTGAATGTCGATCGAAGCAACGTGTTCGAGTTTGTGCCGCTGAGCGAGGTTGATAGCGATGATCCGCCGGCGTTCATGGCCCACGAGGTCGAGCCGGGCGAGCGGTACGTCGTGACGCTCTCGACGTGCGCGGGCCTGTGGCGTTATGTGCTCGGCGATGTCGTGGTGTTCGAGTCGGTCCCGGCGGGGCTGGATGGCACGGGCGGCACGGGGCCGGCGCGGCTGAGGATCGTCGGCCGGCATCGGCACTTCATGAATGCGTTCGGCGAGAACATCATCGTCGAGCACATCGAGAACGCGGTGGCGGAGGCTGCGCGCACAACAGCGGTCGTCGTGGGTGAGTTCACAGCGGCGCCGGTGTATCCCGAGCCGGTGCCGGGTCAGCCGAGCAAGCCGGGCAGGTTGCAGTTGGCGGTTGAGCTCGCGGACGGCAGGCTCGGCGAGTCGCAGCTGTCGGCATTCGGTGATGCATTCGACCGTGCGATCAAGGCGCAGAACGTGGACTACACGACGAAGCGCGCGGACGGCCTGGGCATGGCCGAGCCTGTGGTGACGCCGGTGCCGATGGGCACGTTCCATCGCTGGATGGACCGGACCGGCAAGCTTGGCGGTCAGCACAAGTGTCCGCGGTGCGCGAACCATCGCGACATCATGGACGCGGTGCTGGCAGCCGGTCGCGGCGAGTGAGGCCGGCGGGCCCTTGAACTCAGGGCGTGTGCTCAGTCGCACTGGTCGGTGTCGATCCGGCTGCAGTTTGGGC
>JBCCQU010000144.1:0-6178 GCA_039208875.1 Planctomycetota bacterium | reverse complement strand
TGAGGCCGCTTTGGCCAAGAGCGACGAGACCGGCAAGCCCGTGCTCGCAATTGCCACAGCCGACTGGTGCCCGCCATGCCAGGAGCTCAAGCGAGGTGCGTTGCCGCTGCGACGGGCGATAACTCGATCGTCATCGATCACGAGCATGGCCGGGATGCCGCTGATCTGCAGCGTGGCTGCGTACTTCTGCATGTCGGCGTTGTTGCGGTCCGTGAAGTCGAGACTCACGGGGATAAACGACTCGGAGATGAACGCATCGACGGAGGCATCGGCGAGCGCACCTCGCTTGAGCTCCTGGCATGGCGGGCACCAGTCGGCTGTGGCAATTGCGAGCACGGGCTTGCCGGTCTCGTCGCTCTTGGCCAAAGCGGCCTCAAGCACGCCGCCGTGCTCGGAGATTTCGGCTTCGGTCATCGCGGCGTCGGCCAAGGCCGGAGGCGTTGGCGCCGGTGTGCGCACGATCTGTGCGACAGCCAAGGCAACAACCGCGATGGCCACGCCACCGACGAGGACTGCAAGGCCGGACTTGCCCGACTT
Organism: Planctomycetota bacterium; assembly: GCA_039208875.1. Taxonomy (GTDB): domain Bacteria; phylum Planctomycetota; class Phycisphaerae; order Phycisphaerales; family UBA1924; genus JBCCQU01. Next base: position 5,641 of record JBCCQU010000144.1, on the reverse strand, counting down.
CGGCGGAGCGGCCTGCGTTTCGAGATTCTGATCGTCGTTCATCATGTCGGGCGTACTCCTTGTCGCCAACCTTTATTCGAGGCCCGGCCCCGCAGCCGGATCGATTTGTTCGAGCATCCGCTCGGCATATCGCCATGCGTTGAGTTCGCGACGCACAGCGACCAGTTTCTCGGGCTGCGGATTGTTGGCGTAGTCCGAGAAATGTTGAGCAACCGCAGCGATGTGCTGGTCGCGCCGCTCGCTCGCCCACGCACGCCATTGCTCGCGCTCGGCCGGGTCGTCGGAGGCCTGGGCATCTTCGAGCTGCATGCGCACATCGAGCATCTCGTGCAGGAAGCCATCGGGCAGCTCGCGATCGGACCCCGGCCCCGGTCCGCCGAGCACAGCCAGCAATGCCTCGGCCCGCTGCTCCGGATCGAGCAGCGCACGGCGGGCGTCGTTGAGCGTGGCGGGGTCGGCAGCCTCGGCTTGGCTGGCGGCATCCGGATGAGCCGACGCAATTTTTCCGAGATACGCGCGTTCGATGTCGGCGTCGGCGAGATCGAAACGCGGCGAGAGGCTGAGAGCTTGGAAAGGATCCGTCATTCGATATCCTTGCAATACCCGAATATTTACCGCAGGCGACCGAATTGCCGACATCATTGACCCGCGGCCGGAGATTGTTGAACATAGCGCAGCCGCCCGACGCGGCGGAACGGCGACCTGTTGTGGCCGCGCGGGAGCGAAGGATTGAGCCTGCACATCGGCATCGCTGCGGTTAGCCCGGAAGGCGCAGCATTGTTCTTCCAGACGCTGTCTCGCCACCTGGGCAAGCAGCTCGACCCCGGCACCGATCCTCAGACGCACCCAAGGATAACCCTGCATAGCAAGCCGATCGGGCTGTATCTGCGGGCCTTGGAGCGCGAGGACTGGATGACGGTGAGCGGGCTGCTTCGGCGGTCGGCGGAGGCTCTGCACAGAGCGGGGGCTGATTTCTGCCTGACGCCCGACCACGCGATTCAGCACGGCGTGCAGGTGGCGCAGTCGGGTTCGCCTTTGCCTTGGCTGAGCATGCCGGAAACGGTGTCGGAGGCCATGGAAAACGCTGGTGTGAAGCGCGTCGGCCTGGTTGGGACATCTTGGGTGACGCGGGGCTCGGTGTATCAGACGTTGCTGGGGCTGCGTGGCATCGAGGTGATCGTGCCGCCGAGCGAGCAGGCTCAGCAGCTCGATCTGATCGTGTTTGACGAGCTGCTGTACGGCCGGGTCGAGGGCCGGAGCCGGGCTGTGCTGCAAGGTGTGCTGGACGGCCTGAAGGCTTCGGGCTGCGAGGGGGTGGTCGTCGCCAGCTCGGAGATTCCGCTTTTGCTGAGCGGGCTGGAGGCGCCGCTGCCGATCTTCGACGCGTCCGAGATTCTGGCGGATGCAGCGGCCCGGCGGTCGGTCGAGGGCGGCCGGTCGGGCGATGGCACCGGGCGTAGCGGCGAACCGGCCTCGGGGTTCCACTCGGGCTGAATCGCTGGTACCGCTGGGTGGCTCTGGCGCACGAGATTTGCAGCCGGAACCTTGCCGGTTGGGCGGCGTAGCTGTAGACGGACCGCAGCGGCGTCTGGTACGCTCTGCGAGCAGCATCGGTCCCGCGGGATCGGTGCGACAGGGCGGTCGGCCCCGCTTTCGGCCGCCGTTGAGCAGCGGATCTTTCCGGCGAGCCGGATCGAGTGCTGCAACGCCCGCTGCCGAACGTCGTTGCCTGGGCTTGAAGAGCCCTGACTGCGATAGGCTGGGGGATGCCAAATCTGCCCGTTGGTCACTCTGGATATGGGTGGCCGGGCTTGCGACCGAAGCGTCAGAAGCTGGAGATTGCCATGCAGGGTCCGTCTCGTCGCCGAATCACCGAACGCCTGCTCTCGGGCTCTGGCCGAGCTGCGCTGGCGCGCGATCGCCGCGGTGAATGGATCTCGACGCTTGAGCAGCGGATGCTGCTTGATGGCGCGCCCGATCTGCCGAACTTCGCGGGTGCTGTCGCGGTGCCGATCGGTGCGGGCGGCGTTGGCACCATCGCCGAGCCGATCGATACCGTCGGCGACGGCGACCTGTTTACCTTCAGCGTCACCAACACCGACTTCATCCGCGTGCTGGCTGATGCCGACAAGCCGGGCGGACAGACGCTGCAGCAATTCAACGAGCGCGTCGACACGCGGCTCGAGATCTTCAACTCATCGCAGCAGTTGATCTTCACATCGTCGGACTCCGGCAACCTGACACCCGCGATCGATCCGACCGAGGCGTTCGTTGGCTTCGTGCCGAGCGGCGAAGACTTCGTCGGCGGCGTCGCGACGTACTTCGTTCGAGTCACGAGCGATCAGACCGTGGGGCCGACCGCGACCGGGCCGTACACGCTGCGGATCGATACGCAGTCTGAGGGCACCTTCCCAGCGGTAAACCCCGCTGCACCGGCTGCGGTGACACAAGGCGGAACACTCACGACGCAACTCGAAGACACGGTCTTCGTGATCCAGACCGGCGGCGACGTTCGGTTCAACAGCCTCGTGACCGTCAGCGTCCCGGCCACGCCCGCGAACCCGGGCGACCCGGTCATCGATACGCGGGTCGACATCTACGACGCAAGCGGCACGCTGATCGCGGAAGACAGCCTCAGCGGCCTGCTGACCAACGCATTCGCGACGTTTGATGGTGCACCGAACGAGACGTATTACGTCCGCGTGCGGAGCGACGAGTTTGCGCCGGGCTCGTCGTTCAACGGCGCGTTTGGCGTGGTGGCGGAGGTTGTCGCTGCACCGCTCGCGCTCCCCGTCGATCCCGTTCGCCGACTCGGCTTTGCCGGTGGCGGTGTCAACGCCGGCCTGACCTCGCAGTTCCGTTTCACCGCTCAGGGCACGGGGCCGGCGATCATCTCGCTCAATGGCACCGGGCTCGCGCCCGTCAGCGACCCGACGCTTCGGCTCTTCGACAGCAGTGGCGCACTGCTCGCAACCAGCACAGACGTATTCGGACAACAGCCAGAAATTGTGTTCAACGTCGTCGGCGGTGATGAATACTTCGTGCTCATCGACGCGTTCGTCGGCACCGGCGCGCAGTTTCTGTTGCAGGTCGAGTCAAATGCTGTGCTGCCGTTTGGCTTCAGCGAAGTCGACGATCATGCCGGCGGAACGAACTTCGAGGATGCGACGCCAATCGTGTTTGACTGGGGCAACTCGGCACCGGCGGCACCCGCGCTGCCGCTGGCTGGTACCGAACCGGCAACACCCGCAGGGACGGCCGTCCCCACCGGCTCGGTCGATGCAGCCGCCCAGTACAACCCCATGATGAACGACTGGGCGTTTCTGCCGCTCGGCGATACGTCCGAAGTACTCACAGGCCGTGCCAGCGGCCGGTTGTCGGCGGCGGATGACGATCTATTTGTCTTTGTGCCACCGGTCGACATGCTTGGGCAGTTTGAAGGCCGGGAAGATCCGACGGACGGCCGATTCTGGCAACTCACAGCGAGCACGGCGATCCCGGCCGGTGCCGCAATCCGGCCATCATCACGTCTTGAAGTGCAAGTCAGGCCGTACCCCGTCGACGAGATCGATCCGTTCGCACCGCCGATCAGCTTCTTTACCAACCCGATCGTCGAGATCATCGAACTGAACCCGGACGGGACCTTCAACATCTTGAATGGCTCGGGCACGGGCGGCTTCTTCAATAATGGCGCGCCGATCGCGACGCCGGCTGGCGTGCGTAACGATGCCCGCTATCAGCGCGACTTCGACTTCCCGATGACCGACCCGCTTCAGCCGGTCGACGCAGCGGACGACGTCCAGCTTTGGGGCGGCCGGCCGTACTACATCCGCGTGCGAGGCGGCGGTGAGGGTCGGTACAACCTCACTGTCCGCGTCGACAACGCCGAGGCGACCAACGACCCTGCATTGCCACCGTTGGTCACGCCGTTCGGTGACTTCGCGCAACCAGACAACCAAGGCTCGATCGTGCTCGATGGCGGCGGCAACCCGGTCTATATCGGCTTCGAAGACAGCACGGTGTTTGGGCCGGGTGTGCCTGCATACTCGGGCTACAAAGAGACCGCCAACGGCGGCTTCGGCACAGCGACGGTGCCGCCGACACAGTTCCCGGCTGCGGTCGAAGTTCAGCTCGACTCGGTCACCGGCGACGGCACCGCCACCACCGCCGCGAACTCGATCTGGGATAGAAGCAGCGGCTTCGAGCGAGCCATCGGCTTCGATGGCGCCGTTGTCGACGAAGATCCATCCGATGGCAGCTTGCTGAGCAACCCGTTCCCCGTGACCGCGGGCATCACGTACCTTTACGAGTCCGATGGCTACGCCATCGAGAACCCACAAGATACTGACCTGTTCTTTATCGTTGCTTCCCGTGACGGCACGGCTGATGTTCGCATCAACACCAGCAATCTCAACGACTCGTTCACCTACAGCGAAGTTGATGCGGTCGACTTCGCAGCTGGCAACTCGATGATGCCCGACACAGCGTCCGCGACGCTGACCGACACCTACAACTCGCTTCTCGACTCGCGGCTACGCATCTATAACCGCGACCTCGAGTTAATCTTCGATAGCCAGCAGACCACCGCACTCGTGGGCACGAGCAGCCAAGAGTCGATCGGCTCGCTCGGTACGTTCACGTTCAACGAGCGAGACGCGCGCGCGGTCTTCGACGTGCAGGCCGGTGAGGTCTACTACATCGAGGTCCTATCCGGCCAGGCCGATGAGTATGAGGCATACCTGGCCGCGCCAAACAACCCTGTGAACTGGACGAACCTTGTCGGCTCGTACGAGCTTCTGGTTTCGACCACGCCCGCGAACGCTGCCGGACCGGGTGACGGCGACGACTTCGGCGATGCGGATACCGCCTTTACGGTGCTGCTGCCGTTGGATCAACAGGTCTCGTCGACGCTGCCAATCGATAGCTCCGGTAACATCTCGATCTCCGGCGTCATCGATGATTCGGTGTTCAACCCGTCGGATAACGACCTGCTTGATTTCATCGCTCCGGCAACGTCGACAGTCACCCTGACCGTCAGTCAGTCGGCGGGCTCGTCTGTGCTGCCGAGCGTTACGCTCTTCAGCCGTCTTGGCCTCGTCGGCAACGCTGCTGCCACGCTTTCGTCCCAGGTTGTCGCATCAAGCGACGGCATCGCAACGCTCACCTTCGATGTCACCAAGGGCGACCGCGTCTTCATTCTCATCGAGGGCACCGGCGGCACGGAGGGCGCGTATGACGTGTCCGTGTCCGGGTTGCTCGAAGTCGACGATCACGCCGACGAGATCGACTTCGAGGACGGCAGCACGCTCACGCTGCTCGACTTCGCCGGGTCGGTCTCCGTCAATGGCAGCATCGAATCGAACGGCGACAGCGATGTCTTCGTCTTCCAGCCGCAAGACTTCACACTGCTGCGGGCGGATGTTGCCGCGGAATCACTGGGTGATGACTTCACGGTCGAGATCTTCGAGGTGCAGGTCGATTCGGCCGGCAACGCCTTCCTTGCGTCAGTCACCGCCCCATCTGACGAGGTGACAGCACCGACTACGCCCGACCGCATCGCAACGCAGATCGCGCCCGGGCCGCAGAGCTACCCGCTGTACTACCTCGTCGTTCGCGGCGCTGACGATCTCGTCACCGAGGG
>JBCCQU010000143.1:0-6198 GCA_039208875.1 Planctomycetota bacterium | reverse complement strand
GCACGGGCGTCTCGCCCGTGTTGGACCCTTTGGCTTCATCGCAACACGGGCGAGACGCCCGTGCCACGAACAGAAATCACGAGCCTCGGCGGGACACCGGCGGGGCTCGATTCGTGAAACGAGCAGAAGCGACAGTTTGGTGTTTCCAACATGATGAGTGCCGCGAGCCTGGTGTCGGCGGCATCTGGTCATCGGTCGAGCGAGCCGAGGCATGGATCCGATCGGTGACTGCGTCCGGTCTCCTTTCTGGCTATGTCATTGATGAGGCTGCGTACGACAGCAACGTGCGTTTAGGATCACTCAACATTGATGCCTCAACCGACCGAAGATCCGCAAAGTTTCAGGCGACATACACGACCGCCGTTGAGCACTTTCACTACGAGAATGGTGTGAAGAGTGGCTGAGGATTGCCTCATGAGCCGACGCCGGCAAGCAACCCGATCGGAGCACGCAGCCGCGAAGCAGCCGTGCCGGGCTTGCGGCACTATTGGTCCAAGGCCCTTCAACGCGTGCGAAGCGTGCAGGTGGGAGGTTGCTACGGATGACGAGACAGAACGGTGGTTGAACGCTGGGATGAGCCTCGACGAAGCTCGTCATGTCGTTGCGGAACACGGATGGAGGACACTCCGTGATTTGCTCTCGGCGTCTGCCGCCCGGGCGAGTAGAGTCAAAGAACGACTGCGAATGGAGTCGGATCATGCCAGTCAGGCGAGCACCGAGCAGGACGCCTGATGGGTGTCTTCCTTGATGTTCCTGTCGGTCACGCCGTGACGATGGCTAGGCTTCGTCCATGAGTGTGCCGGGTCGCATGTACATAAAGAAGGACGATGCAAGCATTCACTATCACGAGACTGCGTGTGGCAGGGATGAGTATGTTCGGCCTTATGTGCAGTTGCTTGACGGTCGGCGGGTTCAATATCAGTGCCAGTGTTGCAGCGGGTACACGCTGAACGGCGTGGATCACTGCGAGATTTGTGAGTATTGCGCCTGGGAAGATTGGTACGAGTGCCACGATTCGCCGGACGACAGGTTGCCTCCGAACACACGCATGTCGCTTAACGAAGCCCGCCGCGTGCTGAGTGAATATGGGGTCGGAGCGGCCGTAGCCATCCAGTGTCGTCGATGGACGTTGGACGAGGTTTTGGACTTCAGTCGTGACGAGCTTGCATCGCTGCCGACGATGAAGCAGTGGGTCGAACGTGACAGAGAGGCTCCGTCCTGATGCCAGCCACACGTGACTACTACGAAGTCCTCGGCGTTGATAAATCGGCTGACGCTGACGAGATCAAGCGGTCATATCGCCGGCTGGCGATGAAGTATCACCCGGACCGTAACCCGGACGACGCCGAAGCCGAGGCCAAGTTCAAAGAGGCAGCAGCGGCGTACGAGGTGCTGTCCGACGCTGACAAGCGCAAGAGGTACGACCAATTCGGCCACGACGGACTCCGCGGCGGCGGGTCGGCAGCGCACGACTTCAGCCGAATGAACGTCGACGACATCTTCTCGATGTTCAACGACATCTTCGGTGGCCAAGCCGGTCGAGCAGGCGGCGGATTCGGCGGCCAGGCTCGGGGCCAGCGTGTCGCACGCGGCTACGACCTCGAGACCGAAGTCGAACTCACGCTCGAAGACGTGCTGAGCGGCACCGAGCGCGATGTCAGCTTCACACGCCTCGACGTGTGCCAAACCTGCACCGGCAGCGGGGCCAAGCCCGGCACCAAGCCCGAGCAGTGCTCGACGTGCAAGGGGCAGGGCAAGGTGCAGCAGGCGGGGCTCGGCGGCATGTTCCGCATGGTCACCGCGTGCCCGTCGTGTCGCGGCCGCGGAACGATCGTCAAGGAACGCTGCGATACGTGCCGAGGCTCGGGCCGCGAGAAGAAAGACCGCACGCTTTCGGTCAAGATCCCGGCCGGCGTGTCGGGTGGCCAGGCCGTGCGCGTGCAGGGTGAGGGCGAGCCGCCACCGCCGGAGGCAAGCCCGACCGGCCAAGGTGTGCGCGGCGATCTGCACGTTGTCATCCGCGTAGCAGAGCACGATCTATTCGAGCGCGAAGGGCATCACCTGCTGCTCGAAATGCCGATCAGCTTTACGCAGGCATCGCTGGGCGCAGAAGTGCAGGTGCCGACGCTGGAAGACAAGGCCGATCTGCGCATCCCGCCCGCAACGCAGCACGGCGCACTGTTCCGCGTGAACGGCAAGGGCTTGCCCGACCTACGCACCGGCCGCCGGGGCGACATCGTTGTCGTCACCAAGATCGAGATTCCGAAGAAGCTGACCGCCAAGCAGGAAGAGTTGCTGCGGAAATTCGCCGAGACCGAGGACCACACCGTGCTGCCCGAGAGCCAGGGCTTCCTCAAGAAGATCGGCGACCTGTTCAGCTAAGCCAGACGTTCCCATCGGAGCACATCGATGTCCGACGCAAGCAAGACCGACAACCCAACGCACGATCAAGAAGCGAACCTCACCGACGAGCAGATCGCTGAGGAACTCGAGCAGGGCGAGCAACTAACCGAGCTCGAGCAAGCCATCGCCGACCGCGACGAAGCCAAAGACAAGTACATGCGCGCACTCGCGGAGGTGCAGAACGTGCAACGCCGTGCCGCGGTCGAGCAGCAGCGTGCGCGCGAGAGCGGCCTCGCTGGCGTGGTCGAGCGGCTCGCGCCCGTGCTCGATCAGTTCGACATGGCCCTTCGGCAAGACCCAGCCAAGACCGACACCGCGCAGTTCGCGTCCGGCGTGAAGCTCATCCGCGACGAACTGTTCCGTGCGGTCGGCGCGGCCGGCGTCGAGGTCGTCGCACCCCAGCCCGGCGACGAGTTCGATCCGAGCAAGCACGAAGCGGTGACGTATCAGCCGGCCGACGGCATCGAGCCGGGACGGGTGTCGATCGTCATGCGCTTCGGCTTTGCGATCGGCGATCGGCTGATCCGTTCGGCCCAAGTCGCGGTCGCGCCAGATGCCGGCGGGGAGGGCTGAGCGTGCCGACCTACGACTACCGCTGCAGCGCGTGCGCTCACGAGTTCGAGCTATTCCAGTCGATGTCCGACAAGGTGAAGAAGAAGTGCCCCGAGTGCAGCAAGCTCGCACTCGAACGGCTCATCGGCACCGGTGCCGCGGTGCTGTTCAAGGGCTCCGGCTTCTACGAGACCGACTATCGCAGCCAGAGCTACAAGAAGGCTGCGGAGGCTGACAAGAAGTCGACGGACAGCAAGGCCAACTCCAAGGGCGACAGCAAGGCAGAGTCAAAGCCGAAGAAGTCCGACGGTTCAAAGTCTGACGCCAAGCCCGCGAAGGCTGCGAAGAAATCCGGCTCAAAGTCGGGCGATTGAGCATGGTTCCCGTCGGCCACGGCATCGATCTCGTTGAAGTCGAACGCGTCTCCCGACTCATCGATCGCCACGGCGAGCGCGCACTCGCGAGGCTCTTTACCGAAACGGAGCGTGCGCACGCCGAGGCTGCGGGCCGCCGCCGCATGGAGCGTTACGCCGGACGGTTCGCGGGCAAGGAAGCGATTCTCAAGGCACTCGGCACCGGGCTCATCGGTGGCATCGCGTGGACCGACATCGAGATTCGCGCCGACCGACTCGGCGGCCCAGTGGCTGAGCTCTCCGGCAAGGCCCGCACGCTCGAAATCGAACGCGGTATCGAATACTGGCTTGTGTCGATCACCCACACCGAGACACTCGCTCAGGCCTCAGCCATCGCGGTGGGGCACCCGCGGCCGATGTAGTCCAGCAAAACTCCGGGACGTTCTCAGCCCTCGCCTTCCGCAGCAGCTTGCTTCGCTTGCCAGAACGGCGTGAACTCATCTTCATACCACTTGGCCCACGCCGGGCCGTCCCACGCAAAGCGGTCGGTCCGCTGGCCCCACAGATCGGTCGTCAGCGCGATGAGGTCGTTGTTCACATCGACGCGATACGTCAGCACCACCGCGTCCTGAATCTCGAGCACCACGCCCTCGGTCACCACGCTCAGAGTCGGATCAAACGCCACCGCACTGTCAGATACGACCGGCGTGAGGTCACTCACGAACGCGACCTGCCGACCGATGACGATGAAGCCGAGGTTGCCGGTACGTTCCGATGGCCGGCCACGCGTATCGCCAGCTCCCTGCGCGAGGATCATCAGCGGGATCATTTCGGGCAAGCGGAACCGCCGCGCGAGTCCTGAAGCCTCGATGACTTCGCGGTTGTTGTCTTGCTTCAGTCCGCCAGCGATGACGAGCTTGACGCGATCGGAAGCGCCGACTTCCTCGACGCGGGCCGCGAGCAAGTCCGCTGCTGCATCACGCATGTCCTCATCGCGATCAAACACCGCGGTCCACGCCAGCGTCGCGTCGGCCTCGTCGGTCGCCTGCTCGGCAAGCAAGCCGAGGACCATCTGCCGTATCTCGCTCGGCGAGCGCTCGAACGTCTCAAGCAGCAGCGGGTAGTACGCGGGATCGGCGACGTACGGCTCGAGTTGCAACAGCCCGAGCTGAATGTTCTCTGTGCGGCGCGTCGACGTGAAGTATCGCCGCCGGATCTTGTTCATTTCGGCCGTCGCCTGTTTGCGCTGCCGGCGCTGTTCGGCGTATTCGCCCGCTGCCGGATCGTCGCTGTCCGGCAAGAATTCGTGCAGCCAGTCCGGCGATTCCTGCCGCATGTCCTGCTTCGAGATCGCAAACCCGGCCTGTTGCGCAGTCGCGATCGTCGCGAACATCAACAAGCTGAACCCTGCAACGGCGATTGTCTTTCGCATGCCGGCCTCCGATTGCACTCACAACTACCATACGGCCACGCCCGCGGCAGGTTGCCCGGGCCGCCTTACGGGCTTTGGGAGGCCGAAACGTGTCGATCCACACCGAGATTCTGCGTGCATGCATGGTCGATCCGTTTCGGGTCGCGGTCATCGACGACCGCCGCAAGTACAAGTCGATCGAGCTCGTCGTCGGCGCGCTCCACATGGCCACGCAGATCGAAAAGCACTGCAAGGCCCCGCACGTCGGCATCATGCTGCCAACAAGCGGCGCGTTCCCGATCGCAGCACTCGGCGCGTGGCTGGCCGGCAAGGTCATCGTGCCGCTGAATTACTTGCTTGAGAAAGAGCAGCTCCAGTACATCGTTGACGACGCCGGCCTGGACACCATCATCGCAGCCGATGCCTTGCTCGAACACATCGGCTACGAACCCGAAGTCGAGTCGATCGTGCGCATGGACAAGCTCAGCTTCAAGGGCTTTCCGAAGCTGCGCTGGCCGAAGAAAGCCGCCGACGACCTCGCAATGCTGCTCTATACCTCGGGCACCAGCGGCAAGCCAAAGGGCGTCATGCTGTCGCACGGCAACATCGTCACCAACGTCCGCCAGTGCATCGAGCACGCCGGCCTGCACCACGGCCAGACGATGCTCGGTGTCTTGCCGCAGTTCCACACGTTCGGCATGACTGCCCTCACACTGCTGCCGCTCATCAAACGGCTCACAGTCATCTACTCAGCCCGTTTCGTGCCGCAGAAAATCGTCAAGCTCTTCCGTGAGCACAAGCCATACTTCTTCGTCGGCATTCCGTCGATGTACAACGCGTTGCTCCGCGTCAAAGACGCCAAGCCCAGCGACTTCGCCGAGACCGTGTTTCTCGTATCCGGCGGCGAGCCGCTGCCCGACGCTGTGGCTGCCAACTTCCGCGAACGCTTCGACAAGACGATCAGCGAAGGCTTCGGCATGACCGAATCGTCGCCCGTCACCAACCTCTGCCGCCCGCAAGAGCACAAGCCGCACTCCGTCGGCCCGGCCCTGCCGCGCATCCATCAACGCATCGTCGATGTCGAGACCGGCGAGGACCTGCCGCCCAACCAAGACGGCGAGCTCCGCACAGCCGGCCCCAACATCATGAAGGGCTACTACAAGCTGCCCGACGAAACCGCCGCCGCCTTCGACGAAAAGGGCTACCTCCGCACCGGCGACATGGCCCGCATCGACGACGACGGCCACCTCTTCATCACCGGCCGCATCAAGGAGATGATCATCGTCGGCGGCGAGAACGTCTTCCCGCGCGAGATCGAAGAAGTCCTCATCCGCCACCCAGCCGTGCACGACGCCGGCGTGGTCGGCTGCCCGTGCGAGATCCGCGGCGAGTTCCCCGTCGCGTTCGTCGAGCTTGCCGAGGGACACGAAGGCACCGAGCAGAACGAGCTTCGGCAATTCTGTCGCGAAAACCTCGCGG
>JBCCQU010000142.1:0-6198 GCA_039208875.1 Planctomycetota bacterium | reverse complement strand
CTGCCGCCGACCGCTGCGCCGACTACCCTTGAGCTTCATACGAGTTCAGGAGACGCCGGCATGGCTCACGACCCCATCGCAGATAGCGTGCGCGACCTCATCGCAGCCCATGATCCCGAAGCTGCAGGCATCCTCGATGCCGAGGCAGAGCGGCAAGCCAGCACGCTCGAACTCATCGCCAGCGAGAACCACGCCAGTACGGTGGTCATGCACGCAGCCGGCACGTGCTTCACCAACAAGTACGCCGAGGGCTATCCCGGTCGGCGGTACTACGGCGGCTGCGAGCATCACGACCGCATCGAAGATCTCGCCCGCGACCGCGCCAAGCAACTGTTCGGGTGCGAGTACGCCAACGTGCAGCCGCACTCCGGTGCGCAGGCCAACGCGGCTCTCTTCCTCGCGCTGCTCAACCCCGGCGACACATTCGCCAGTCTCGAGCTTGCCGACGGCGGCCACCTGAGCCACGGCCTCAAGGTCAACATGTCCGGCAAGTGGTTCAACCCCGTGCACTACCCGCTCGTGCGCGACGAGTCCTCGCCCGACTTCGAGACGATCAATTACGACGAGGTCGAGCGTGTGTGCCTCGAGCACAAGCCCAAGCTCATCATGTGCGGCTACTCGGCCTATCCGCGCGTAATTGACTTCGCCCGCTTCCGCGAGATCGCTGACAAGGTCGGCGCGTTGCTGCACGCTGACATCGCCCACATCGCCGGTCTTGTCGCAGCCGGCGTGCATCCGTCGCCGTTCCCGCACTGCGATGTCGTGACGACGACCACGCACAAGACGCTGCGCGGCCCGCGCGGCGGCCTGTTCATGACCAACAGCGAAGAGCTGGCCAAGAAGTTCGACCGCGCACTGTTCCCGGGCATGCAGGGCGGCCCGCTCATGCACATCGTGTTCGCCAAAGCCATCGCCTTCGGCGAGGCGCTCAAGCCCGAGTTCAAGGCGTACCAACAACAGGTGGTCGCCAATGCCCGTGCGCTCGCCGCGGCGCTCGTCGAGCGTGGCTACCGCATCACGAGCGGCGGCACCGACAACCATCTCATGCTCGTCGACCTTCAGCCGCGCGATGCCGAGCTGACCGGCGCCGACGCGGAGCTCTGGCTGCAGACCGCCGGCATCGTGTGCAACAAGAACGGCGTGCCCAACGACCCCCGCCCGCCCAAGACCACCAGCGGCATCCGCCTCGGCACGCCCGCGCTCACCACGCGAGGCCTGGGCGAGGCCGACATGGTCGCGGTTGCCGATCTCATCGATCGTGCGCTCGATAGCAAGGGCGATGAAGCTGCGCTTGCTGCTGTGCGCGAGGATGTCCGCTCGCTGTGCGCACGCTTCCCGCTGCCAAGCGCTACAGAAGCTGCCGCAATGCTCTAGAGGGTGACGTCAAAGGGGGTACCCGATGGCAATGGTGAAGTGCAAGGAATGCGGCAGAAAGGTCAGCACGAAGGCGAAGGCATGCCCGCAGTGTGGTGCGCCACCCAAGGCGCAGGGATCGGGTTGTTCTGGTGTGGTTGCAGCGTTAGCCCTTGTTGGAGGATTGATCTGGTTAGTTCAATCTGGCACAGATGTCGATCAGGTTGGGGCTCGTCGCTCAACACCACAAGGCGAGAGCAGTTCGGAAGTTGCACCGGATGAACGGTGGCGAGAACGAAGCGACACGGTGTCTGCTTACATCATGACTGAACGTTTTGTGCGAGAGCGTCTCAAAGCGCCGCGGACAGCGAAGTTCCCGGGTATCTTCGATGGGCAACAAGATCATGTAAGCTACCTTGGTGATCAGCAGTACGCGATTGTCTCGTACGTTGATTCCGAGAACGGCTTCGGGGCAATGCTCCGTATGAGGTTCGCCGCAAAGGTTGAGCAAGTTGAAGAGGATAAGTGGCGATTACTCTCCCTCGACATGTTTGAGTGAATTAGCCGACGCTACGTAAGGGTGTGGGGACGTTGTCGTGGTAACTACTGTGATATACCGAATACTCGATAGCAAAGGCGATGAAGCTGCGCTCGCCGCGGTGCGCGGGGATGTCTGCTCGCTGTGCACACGCTTCCCGCTGCCGAGCGCATCTGCTGAGATGGTCGAGGCGTGACCCGGCCGAGCGCGGTCGAGGTCAACTTCGATTCGATCGTCGGACCGACGCACAACTACGCCGGCATCGCGCCGGGTAATCTGCACTCAGCGCGCTCGGCGGGTGCTGTCGCAAGCCCGCGCCGTGCCGCCCGGCAAGGGCTCGACAAGATGAAGGCCCTCGCCGACCGCGGCTATGTGCAGGCTGTGCTGCCGCCGCAGCTTCGGCCCGATCTTCGTTTGCTCAGGAGCACGGGCTTTGCGGGCGACGATGCCGAGGTGCTAGCAGCAGCGGCTGAGGCTTCGCCGGCGTTGCTCAGCGCAGCGTGCAGCGCGTCCAGCATGTGGGCTGCGAATGCTGCGACTGTGTCGCCCAGCGCCGATACCGCCGACGGCCGCTTGCATCTCACGCCGGCCAACCTCGTGACGAATCTGCATCGGTCGATCGAGGGGGTGCAGGCTGCGCGCACGCTGCGTGCGATCTTCGCCGACGATTCGATGTTCTGCGTGCACGATCCGTTGCCAGCCACGCCCGCGATGGCCGACGAGGGTGCTGCGAATCACGGCCGACTGTGCGCACGGCACGGCGCGCCCGGCGTCGAGGTCTTTGTCTACGGCATGCACGGCATCGGCCGCGTCGATGGGCCGAAGAAGTATCCCGCACGACAAACGCGGGACGCGTGCATGGCCATTGCGCGATTGCACGGGCTCGATCCTGCGCGCACGGTGTTCGTCAAGCAGTGTCCGGCTGCGATCGATGCCGGCGTGTTCCACAACGATGTCATCAGTGTGATGCACGAGGGCTGCGTGTTTGCGCACGAGGCGGCGTTCGAGCTCGGCGGCCAGGCAGTGCGCGCGCAACTGCAACACGCGATCGATGCGCTCGGTCCGGATGGGCCGCAGCTCGCGTGGGTTGAGGTGCCGGAGTCTCGCGTTTCGCTGAGTGAAGCGGTGCGGTCGTACTTGTTCAACAGCCAACTGCTCAGTCATCCATCGGGCGAAGGGCTGTTGCTCGTTGCGCCGACGGACGCGCAGGAATGCGATCCTGTTCGCGAGTATCTGGCTGAGCTTGTCGGGTCAGCGGATACGCCGATCCGCGAAGTCATGTGGGTCGATGTTCGCGAGTCGATGCGGAATGGCGGCGGGCCGGCGTGTCTGCGCCTGCGCGTCGCGATGACCGAGGCCGAGCTTGCAGCAATTTCTCAGGGCGTGTTGCTCACCGATGCGCTGTACACGGCACTGTGCGCATGGATAGATCAGCACTATCGCGAAGAGCTTGCGCCGCCAGACCTTGCGGATCCTGCGCTGCTTGCGGAGTCGCGCGCAGCACTCGCCGATTTGGAGCAGTTGCTCGGCATCAGCGGACTCGCTGATGTCCAAACGGAGCACGCGGTTTGAGCGCTCGGCCGCAGTCAAATGAAAGTGCGGGAGAGGCGACGCCGATATCTGGTGGACCGGGGTGCAATCGTGTTCCGCCAGATTTGGAGGCAGCCCCCGTGCCACAGCATGCACCGACGGTCGGCTTTATATCGCGTTCTTCTTTGATGCCCCACATGGTCACGCCGAAGCCGATGGCGACGACAACATCACAATCAGCACTCGAAGCGATCGCGGAGACCGAGCCTGTCGCTCAGGCCGGCGTTATCGCTTACAGGTTGTGTCAGGAAACGGCCGAGGGCGTGGAGATAGCGCTGGTGTCGAGCCATCGCGTGCCGTGGACGATCGCCAAGGGGCATATCGATCCGGGGCATTCGCCGACGCAAGCCGCAGCGACCGAGGCCTTCGAAGAGGCCGGCGTGCTGGGCGAGATCGATCCGAAGCCGCTCGGGTCGTACAGCTACACGAAGCTGAGCGGCGTGAGATACGAGGTCGTGGTGTTCGCGATGCACGTCGATGAAGAGCTTCCGTCGTGGCCCGAGCGTGGTCGGCGTGCGAGACTTTGGCTTCCGCCCAATGAGGCCGCAGAGCAGATCGAAAGCCCGGAGCTTGCGCGCATGATTCGGTTGTTCGCGAGCATGGCGCAGGGCACGCCGGATGCCGCGGGCGGCGCCGGCTCTGACGACCGATAGCGTTCGCAGCCGTAAGTCATTCCGCGTCATTGCGAGCTTTCAGCAAGGCAGCTTGCGATAGCACATGCATGCTGTCGCGGAACCGAACTGGTCACTCGGGTTTCACGCTCGTCGAGATTCTGATTGTCGTGGTGATCCTCGGCATACTCGCAGCGTTCGTCACGCCGCAGTTTGCGACCGCTGCTGACGACAGCCGCGCCGGTGCGTTCGTCACCTCGCTGCGAACGTTCGCGCAGGCCGCCGAGATTCATCACAGCCGCACCGGTGAGTTCCCGGCCGATAGTAGTTCGGGCGCGTTCCCGCCCGAGCTTGCCGAGTGGATACGCCCGAGCGACTGGGGCAGCGGCGAGACACCGCTCGGCGGCGTTTGGGATTTCGAGCGCAATAGCTACAGCATTATCTCAGCCGTCGGCGTGCACTTCGATGGAACCGGCGCGACGCGCGATGATGCCTTCATGGCTGATGTCGATGCGACGTTCGACGACGGCGATGTGACGACGGGGCGGTTCCGTCGGATCGACGCGAATCGCTATTACCTCGTGATCTACGACTGACAACAACGGGATGGGCACTCGCGGTGGGTAGACAGGCGGCACACGCAAAACGCGGCTTCAGCCTCATTGAGCTGGTCGTTGTCGTTGTGATTCTTGCTGCGCTCGCGACGATCGCGGTGCCGAGGGCTGCGCACGCTGCGAGCCGAGCTCGCCACACGGCTTTCGTTTCGCACTTGCGTGCATTGGTGCATGCTGCCGAGGTGCACCTGCAGACAGCCGACGCGCCGTTCATCGATTCACACAGTGCGGAGATGCCAACGGAATTCGAGGGCGTGTTCGACGAGGAAGATTGGGAGAACGACTCACCGATCGGCGGCGAGTGGGACTTGGAATCGAACGACGTCGGCGTTGGTCTGGCGATCGGCATCAACAACTTCGATGGTGCGGCCGAGATTGCCGACTTGGTGGCGGTCGATCGTTTGATCGACGACGGCCGACTGACTTCGGGCAACTTCCGCGAGATCTACAAAGACCGTTACTTCTGGGTCGTCCGCGAGCAGCCTGTTCGCTAGCGGCGAGGGTGCTTATTCCTTGCCGGGCGCGGTGGGCATGGTGTCGAGCACACCATCGACGAGGCCGTACTCGACCATTTCCTGGTCATCGAGCCACTTGTTGCGGTCGCAGTCTTTCTCGATGACGGCGGGGTCCTTGCCGGTCGCGTCGCTGTAGATGTGGTACAGGCGATCGCGGAGGCGGAGCATCTCGCGGGCCTCGATCTCGATGTCGGTGGCTTGGCCTTCCATCACGCCGCCGAGCAGTGGCTGGTGCATCAGGTTGCGTGCGTTGCGGAGGGTGTAGCGTTTGCCCTTGGTGCCGCTGCATGCGAGCACGGAGCCCATGCTGGCTGCCTGCCCGATGATGGTGGTGCGGATGTCGGGCTTGATGAACTTCATGGTGTCGACCATGCCCAGTCCGGCTGAGACCGATCCGCCAGGCGAGTTGATGTACATGTCGATGTCGCTGTCGCCGTCCTCGTTGGCGAGGAAGAGCAACTGCGCGACGACGAGGTTTGCCATCTCATCGGTCACGGGCCCGCCGACAAAGACGATGCGGTCTTTGAGCAGGCGGCTGTAGATGTCGTACGAGCGCTCGCCGCGGGCGGTTTGCTCGACGACGATCGGAACGAGGTAGGAGGCGTTGGTCATCGCGGGTCTCGGCTGGTCTGCGGTGATGGGTGATCCGGGGTGGCGGGCGGCGTGACGCGAGAGAAGGATTGCAAAGGAGCGCGGGCTCAGTTGCTGTCAGCACCCGGGGGCGGCTGGTTGAGCACTTCGTCCACAAGGCCGTATTCGACAGCCTCCTGAGCGTTGAAGAACTTGTCGCGTTCCGAGTCTTCGTGGATCTGCTCGACGGTCTTGCCGGTGTGGCTGGCGATGATCTCGTTGAGCTGACGCTTGGACTTGATGATCTGCTCGGCCTGGATCTTGATGTCCTCAGCCTGGCCGGTCACACCGCCGTAGGGCTGGTGGATCATCACCTTGGCGTGCGGCAGGATGTACCGCTTGCCCTT
>JBCCQU010000141.1:0-6202 GCA_039208875.1 Planctomycetota bacterium | reverse complement strand
CGCGGCTGATCCGGCAAACGGCGTGCGTCCGGTGGCTGTGATTCTCGCAGCGGGCAAGGGCACGCGGATGAAGTCGGACTTGCCGAAGGTCGTGCATCCGATTGGCGGTCGGCCGATGGTGTGCGCGGTCGTCGATGCGTGTCTGGCTGCGGGTTGCGAGAGCGTGGTCGCGGTGGTGGGCTACCAGCGCGAGAAGGTCGAAGAAGCACTCGCTCAGTACGGCGACAGCGTTTCGTTTGCGTTGCAGGCGGAGCAACTCGGCACGGGGCACGCGGTGCGGTCGGCGGAGGCAGAGCTTCGCGGGCTCGATCCGGCGACGCCGGTGCTGGTGCTGTGTGGCGATGGGCCGTTGATCCGAGCGGAGACGATCGGACTGATGCTTGCCCGGCATGCCGAGACGGGCGCGGCTGCGACACTGGCGACGAGCGTGATCGATGATCCGTCGGGCTACGGCCGAATCGTGCGGGATGCGGATGGCGGCTTCGTCGCGATTGTCGAGCAGAAGAACGCGACGCCGGAACAGCTCGAGATCCGCGAAGTGAACCCGAGTTACTACTGCTTCACGGCTGGCGATCTGCTGCGTTCGTTGGACGGCGTGCAGCGCAACGAGCTAACCGGCGAGTACTACATCACGGATGTGCCGGCGTTGCTGCTCGCTGAGGGGCGGGGCGTTGAGGTGATCGACGCGGTGCCGCCGGAGGACATCCTGAGCATCAACACGCCGGAGCAGTTGGCTGAGGTTGACCGTGTGTTCCGTGAGCGGTCTTCGAGTGCGACCGCGTTGAATGGGGGCCGATCATGATGGGCACGTATGGCTTCGCCGGTTCGACCGACAACCTCAAGATCTTCGCCGGTCGGCATAACCGCCCGCTGGCGGAGAGCGTGTGCGCGCAGATCGGGATACGCGTCGGTGAGGCGCGGACCAACGTGTTCCCCGATGGCGAGTTGCTGATTCGGCTTGAAGAAGACGTTCGCGGGCGCGACTGCTATGTCGTGATTTCGACGTGCCAGCCGGTGAATGACAACCTGCTCGAGACGTTGATCTTTTGCGACTGTCTGAAGCGAGCGTCGGCTGAGCGGGTGACGGTGGTGATGCCGTACTTCGGGTACGGGCGTCAGGACCGCAAGGATCAGGGGCGCGTGCCGATCACCGCGAAGCTGGTGGCGAACATGATCACCGCGGCGCGCGCAGATCGCGTGCTGGCGGTTGACCTGCACGCTGCGCAGATTCAGGGGTTCTTCGATCTCCCGATGGATCACCTGTCGGCGACGCCGTTGTTCCGCGATTACTTCGAGGGCATCCGCGACGAGCTCGGCGAGCTGTGTCTGGTCAGCCCCGACGTCGGCAACGTCAAGGTTGCAGAGGGCGTGGCGAACCTGCTGGATGCCGATCTGGCGATCATCAACAAGAAGCGGCTGAGCGGGACGGAGATCACGACGGGGCACATCATCGGCTCGGTCGAGGGCAAGACGGTGCTGATGATCGACGACATGATCTCGACGGCGGGCACGGTGTGCGAGGCGGCACGCGTGGTGACCGAACAGGGCGCGCGCGATGTGATGGTCGCTGCGACGCACCCGCTGCTGGTGGGCAAGGCGATCGAGAACATCCACGCTTCGCCGATCAGCCGGGTGGTGGTGTCGAACACGGTGCCGTTGCCGCCGGACAAGGTGCTGGCTCCGATCGCAGAGCGGATCGTGCAGCTCGACATCGGGCCTTTGGTGGGCGAGGCGATTCACAGGATTCACAACAACGCGTCGGTGAGCGCGCTGTTCGAGGGCACGGTGATCACAAAGCTATAGCAGAGCGAGTAGATGCGACGGATGCGACGATTCGATGATGTTTCGAGCGCTGCTCCTGGCAAGTAGTCACAAAGAACGACGACAAAGTTTGAAGTTGAAGGAACGAAGCGATGCATGAAGAAGCTCCGATTTTGACAGCTCAGCCGCGTGAGCGGACGGGTTCGCGTTATGCCAAGCGTGCACGCGATGCGGGTCATCTGCCAGCAATCGTGTACGGCCACGGCGAGACGCCGGTGCCGATCGCGCTCAATGCGAAGGATGCGCTGAAGCTGATCCACAAGGGTGAGAAGGTGTTCCGCCTTTCGCTCGATGGCGAGGGCAAGGGCGAGCCGGAGACCGTGCTGCTGAAGGAACTGCAGTTCGATTATCTCGGCACGAACATCATCCATGCCGACTTTGCACGCGTTGATCTGACCGAGCGTGTGAACGTGCGGGCGCACCTCGCGTTGGTCGGCGATGCGAAGGGCTTGAAGGAAGCCGGCTCGACGCTGATGCAGCAGATCACCGAGCTCGAGCTTGAGTGCCAGGTGTCGAACCTGCCCGACCAGATTGAGGTCGATGTGAGCGAGCTTGCGGTTGGTGACTCGATCCTTGCGAAGGACGTGCAACTGCCCAAGCCGACGATGGTGCTGCTGACCGATCCCGAGGCAGTTGTGGTGCAGATCGTTGCACGCAGCGGCGAGGAAGAGGGCAGCGAGGAAGAGGCCACGGTCGGTGCCGACGGCAGCCCCGAGGTCATCGGCGAGAAGAAGGACGAGGGCTGAGGCTCTGCCTCGGTCTGCTTGAGGTGATGACGCTGTGAAGCTGATCGTCGGTCTAGGCAATCCCGGTCGCGACTACACCGGTACTCGGCACAACGCCGGGTGGATGGTCGTGGACCGGCTTGTCGATCGGCACGCGCCCGGGCAGCCGGTGCGTGCGCGGTTTCATAGCGATACACACGAGACGCCGATCGGCAGCGAGAAGTGTCTGCTGCTGAAGCCGACGACTTATATGAACCGCTCGGGGATCGCGGTCGCGGAGGCGGCCCGGTTCTTCAAGCTTGATCCGGAAGCCGACGTGCTGGTCATCACCGATGACATCGCGTTGCCGGTGGGGGCGATTCGGCTTCGGCCGAAGGGCGGGGCCGGCGGGCACAACGGGCTGAAGGACATTCAGCAGCGGCTCGGTACGGATGTCTACGCCCGACTGCGGTTCGGCGTGGGTCAGCCGCATCCGGGCGAGGACCAATCGAGCTACGTGCTCGGGCGGTTTGCAGAGGCCGAGCGGGTTGATGTCGATCGGGCGATCGGGTCGGCGTCGGACGCTGTGGAGGCGTGGGTGAATGACGGCATGGATGCTGCGATGAATAAGTTCAACGTGGCCGGCGCCGGTGCCGGTGCGAGCAAGTGGGGCAAGCCGGGCGAGGCCAGCTCGGACAAAGCGCAGCCAGAGACGGGCATCGACCCGGGATGGCTCGGCGGCTAGCCAAGGCCGGCGCGCACGAAGCACACAAACGAGCGAAACGAACAACAAGAGCGGCGCAAGAGCGTCGGATGGAAACGAGGACAGAAGCATGAGCGAGCAAGCAGTAGCGACCGAAGCAAAGACGGCGCATTACGAGGCGATGTTCCTGATCGGTCAGGCGGAGGCGGTCGATCTGGCCGGCGTCGTCGATCACATCGTTGACATCATCACGCGGTCGGGCGGCGAGATCGTCGCGATGAAGAAGTGGGACGAGCGTCGTCTCGCGTATCCGATCGAGAAGCAGCGTCGCGGCGTGTACCTGCTGACGTACTTCAAGGCTGAGGGTGGGGCGCTGACGCGTATCGATCGCGACTGCAACTTGTCCGAGCGGATCATGCGCGTGCTGGTGCTGCGGGCCGATCACCTGACGGTGGATCAGATGCTGGCAGCCGACGCCCGTGAAGAGCTTGCGACGGAGGCCAAGCTGCGTGCCGAGCGCGAGGCGGAGCGTGCGGACCGCGGCGGCGGTGTGAAGCTCGGCGGAGCTGCCAAGCCCGAGGAGGAAGCTCCGGCTGAGGACAGCGGCGAGGCTGCCGCGGAAGCGCCGGTCGCGGAGGCGGCTCCGACGGCTGAGGCTGTGGAAGAGAAGCCGGCCGAAGGTTGATTGCTGGCTTGGTCGCTGGCGACAGTTGGCTGTGTGTTAGGCTCCACAGTCGGCGTGCGACGCTGCATGGTCGGCCGCGCCTCGGGACAGAGCAAGGAAGGACGTTGAGATGGCTGGCAGCTACAACAAAGTGCTGTTGATGGGCAACCTGACGCGTGATGTCGAGGTTCGGCACACGCAGGGCAATCAGACGGTTGCGAACATCGGCCTGGCTGTGAATCGGCGTTTTCGCATGCAGTCGGGCGAGAACCGCGAGGAAGTGACGTTCGTCGATTGCGAAGCCTGGGGTAAGACAGCGGAGATCATGGCGCAGTACCTGTCGAAGGGTCGGCCGGTGTTTGTCGAGGGCCGGCTGAAGCTCGATCAGTGGGAAGGCCGCGACGGCTCGAAGCAATCGAAGCTGCGGGTCGTCATCGAGAACTTTCAGTTCGTGGATAGCCGCGGCGAAGGGGGCCCCGGCGGCGGTGGTGGCGGCGGCGGCGGCAGCTACGCCCGATCCGGCGGCGGCGGCGGTGGGGGCCGTGCCCAAGACGACTTCGGCGGCGGCGGGCCCGGGCCGGCTGACGACGACATCCCGTTCTGATACGTCGAGCGTTGGGCTGGCGCAGCCGGTGCGACCTAGCATCGTGACTCGTGCGGACGGAGGCGTCCGTGTTTCGTTGGGGCCGATGGGCTCCTGAACTCGCCCGAAGTTGGGCCAGGACAGCGAAGGAATAGACAGATGGCAAGCAAGACCGTGCAGCTGCTGCTGACCGAGAACGTCGACAATCTCGGCATCGTGGGCGATGTCGTGAACGTGCGTCTCGGCTTCGCCCGTAACTACCTCTTACCGATGGGCCTGGCGACCGAGCCCGATGAGCAGTTGCTCAAGGACTTGGCCGATAAGCGGGCTGAGGCAGAGAAGGCGATGGCGTCGCTCCGCAAGCAGCGCGAAGAGCTCGTCGAGAAGATGGCCGACCTCGAGATCACGCTCGAGCGCTCCTGCAACGACCAGGGCATTCTGTACGGCTCGGTCACGCAGCAGGATCTGGCTTCGGCGCTAACGCTGCTCGGGTTTGCGGTGAAGCCCCGCGAGGTGCGTCTGCCGCAGACGATCAAGCGGGTGGATACCTACGACGTCACGGTCAAGTTTGATAGCGACCTTGAAGCCACGGTGAAGGTGTGGGTTGTCGCCGACCGCGAGCTCGATCTCGAAGAGCGCGAGGAGATGGAGTTTGACAACGAGGGCAACCTGATCGAGAAGCCGAAGGCTGCGAAGCCGGAAGCGAAGGCAGAGGATGAGGCGAAACCGACTGAGGAGAAGGCCGAGGCCTGAGCTCGATAGCGAAGCTGAATCTCAAAACGAGCAAGCCGCGGGCGCGCCCGGCGGTTTTTTGTTGCGCCTATTCGCTCGCTCACGGTCGCGGCTTGTTGCGAGACAACGCGGTCGATCCGGATTACGCCGGTGCTGCGGATGAAGCTGTTGGTACGTGGGCCTTCGCGGTGCGTGGTGCGAGCCTGAACGCCCACACCGTGCCGACTGTTGCGAGGCAGAGCAGCAACGCGCCGTTGGCTTGGTGCACGGTCGCTACGAACGCTTCCCACCACGGCACGACGGCTGCGGTTGCGAGTTGATCGGCGGTCGGGACGTTGCCGCGATCGTCGGCGAGGAGGATTGCGGCGAGCGCAGCCCAGCCGAGGATGAACTGCAAGCCGACGCCGTGCATGAGGCCGTAGCCGATGCGCTTGAGGCCGGCGATGCTCGTCTCGCGACTGCCCTTGACCATGATCGCGCCGAACGCGACGCACAGCACAACAACGACGAACGAGAACACCGCGTGCGAATACATCGCGTGCGCTGCGCCTCCTTCGTCACCGCGACGCAAGTGTCGGAAGAGCGCGCCCATCGCGAGTTGCAGGACGAACGCGCCGAGCAGCACAGCGCCGAGCGTTGATCGCCCGCGCCATTGCCGCGGTCCGGTGAGTGTTTCTCGCCAAGATCGGTGGGCCATGACGGCGATGGCAACAGCGAAGGCGAACACGAGTTGTGCGGTGACGCCGTGGACCGCGCCGAGCGCGGCGAGATTGTCGCCGACGCGGATGATGCCGAAGATCGCCTGCACGACGACGAGCACGCCGAGCACCCACGGCATGGCCATGAGCCAGAGCTTCGGTGCTGCGAACAAGCCGTAGATCGCGAGGGTGAGCGTTGAGACTCCGACCATCCAGCCGAAGAGCCGGTGCGAGTGTTCGAAGTACACGCGCGGGTCGCCGGTTTCGCCGGCCATGAGGCTCAGCGGGAAGAGGATG
>JBCCQU010000140.1:0-6220 GCA_039208875.1 Planctomycetota bacterium | reverse complement strand
CGGCGCGATGGCCAAGCATCGGCGGTATCGGCCGAGCGATCGCAGCATCGACGCCGAGCCGCACCTCACGCAGCGTCCGACGTGCGCACGCTGCGGCTACGACCGCGTCGGCATCGCCGATGACCTGCCGTGCCCCGAGTGCGGCGCAGCCAGCCGCTTTGCACCGGTATCTGCTTCGCAAGCCGAGCCGGCGATCGAAGTGCCCAACAACGGCGACCATCGGCCCGACCAGAGCGTGTGGAACAATCCCGAACTCGTCGCCGATCTGGCAGGCCCTCGGCCAAACGACGCCGCAGATTTCGCAGCGTGGTTTCAGGCGGGCTGTGCGCATGTCGCCGGTCCCTGGCCGCGCATCGTGCTCATCGTGGCGGCCGTACTCACCGCGGGACCATTTGCTGTCGTTGGTACGTTCCTCACGTCGTACACCGGCTTCGGCGGGCAGACCGGCATCTTCGCATTCGCCGCCGTCGCAGTCGTCGGCCCGCTCATCGAAGAAGTCATGAAGGTCATCCTGCTGCTGTTCATTCTCGAGCTTCGGCCGTACTGGCTCGGCGGCGTGCGCACCATCATGGCCGGTGCGATCGCCGGCGGCCTCGGCTTCGCGGTCATCGAGAACGTTCTGTATCTCCGTGTGTACATCCCCGATCCGGAACCGTCGCTCGTCGTGTGGCGATGGACGGTGTGCGTCGGCCTGCACGTCGGTTGTTCGGTCATCGCAGGCCTTGGTGTGTTGCGAGGTTTCGCCATTGCGCAGCGCGATCTCAGGCCGCCGGACATGCACGTCGTCGGCGCGCCGATTGTGGCAGCGGCCGCGGTGCACGGCGTGTACAACGCCTCGGTCGTTATCCTGTCGATGACCGGGGCATTCTGAGCAGCTCTTTCGCGAGGGACGCCATGCAGGCCGAGGTCGTTGATCCAGGTGTCATTCAGCAACTCGTCGCGCCCGCGGTCATGATCCCCGCGTGCGGCGTGATCCTGCTGTCCTCCACAGCTCGGCTCAACACCGTGCTCGCGCGCATCCGTGCGTTCCATCAAGAACGGCTCAGCATCTGGCGCGATGAACACACGCCCGGAAGCAGGGCCGATCAGGTGCGCTCGCTGAGGCTGGAAGGCCTGCAATTGCAGACCGATCGCATGCTCAGCCGGGCGGCGCTCCTTCGTAAGACCATGCTGCAACTGTTCATCGCGGTTGTGTGCAATCTGCTGACGGTCATCGGCCTCGCGGTCCGCGTGCTGGTCGGGCCAGAGCCAGCGGGTCTGTACACCGCTGCGGTCATCGTGTTTATGTGCGGCATCGTGTGCATGCTCGGCGCGATGGTGACCAGCGTGCTCGAAGTCGGCCGAATCCTTGAGACCGTGTCGTACGAGCACGATCGCGTGGAAAGCCTGTGCGGCACCGAGCCGATCGAAGGTGACAGGCAGTTGCACCCCGAGCCAAACAGCGGCGAAGGCATGGGGCTGTGACGACCGCTAGCACGACGTGGGAGCAAGGCGTATGCGCATAAAGGCAAGCGACATCATCACCGAGATCGGCTGGGGCGATGCAGATGCGCATTACTGGGACGATCTCGATAAGCAGTGGCTCGTCAAGACTTGGCGCGAGATGCACTATGCCGCGCAAGCCGTTGCCGAGTTCGGCAAGTCGTGGGGCGCACCCCGTGATGACGACAGTCACTCAGCCCTGGTAGAGGCCGGCACGCTCGGCAAGTTCATGTCAGTCGGCGCTAAGCCGGGCGAAACCGCCGCGTGGGAATGGCACCAGAACATCATCACGATCCGATCTGAGGCGCCAAACGGCACGGATGTGCGCGCAGACGTAAATCTCAACGGGCGAACGCTCGAGGCTGTGATCTCCGATGTGCGCGCCGCAGCCGAGCGGCTCATCGGCCCGGCGCGCCAGCCGTCGAAGCCCGCGCCAGATCTCCCCGATCATCCGGTCGGGCAAGGCGAGATCTTTGATGCGGTCCGCAAAGAGCTCGACCCGGAAGCTTGGCACGGGCCGTTCCAAGCCACAGTGACTCTCGCCGATCTCTATCACGGCACTGTCGCTCAGCTCAAATACCTCCAGCACGTGTTTGCCGATGTCGTGCGCGATGGTGCGCACGAGGCGGTCCCCCGCGTCTGGCCTCACCACTTCGACCTCGCGTCGCTGTTCGTGCTCGAGCGTGACAGCGATGGCGAAATGACCAAGACCGTCGGCATCGGCCTCACGCCGCCCGATGATGTCTCGCCGTGGGGATATTGGTACGTCTCGCCTTGGGCGTCGAGCGACGCAGCGAACGATTTCAGCAAGGCCGACCTCTCGCACGGTCGCTGGCACGAGCGAGGCAGCATGCCCATGGCGATTTTGCCCGTCGAAGATTTCATGGCCGATTGCCATGACCCCGACGACGATACCGAAGCGTCACGCCATCACGGTCGTGTGCCGTTCTTCCAGAGTTGCATGGTCGCCGAGTTCATCGCGGATGCGTGGAATGCATGCTTTGCCGCACTCCGGCCGCAGAAGTGAGCACTCGCGAGCGACCAAAGGAAATGCCCCGGATGCTTCCGATTGGTAGCGGATCGCGGTAATCTGGCCCTCTGTGCAGCCGCTCGATGTCATATTGATCGCCTTCGCGGGCTACGTGCTCCTCGGCGTTCTGTTCGCGGTGCCGTTCCTGCTATTCATGGTGAGCAAGCTCGATGCGCACGCGGCGGGTGCTTCCTTGCGTTTCAAGCTGACCGTGCTGCCGGGGTGCGTCGCGCTTTGGCCACTGCTTCTTGCCAAAGTGCTGAGGAGGCGCGCATGACGCGCGTGCAGCGTCGGGTTCATCTGTGCGTGTGGTCGTTGCTCGGCCTGGCGTTGCTCGCTGCGGTGGTGTTCGCGTGGCAGGCTCGCGTGCCGAGTGCGCTCGCCGGATCATCGGATGCCGCAGCCGCGGGGCTCTCGCCATGAGCGTTACCTATCAGATGGTCAAGTGGAATCGGCACAAGGTCGTCTACGACCGCTGGGTCATCGTCGGCGTCATCGCATTCCTCGCCACCTTCGTCGGTATCACGCTCGGCCTCGGCGGCGACCGCGCATCCGACCCGGTCGTCACGCTCATGCGCGCATTCGGTGCATGCGCGATCACACTGCTGCATGTGATTCTGTGCATCGGGCCGCTCGCGAGACTGAGTCCTCGCTTCTCGCCGCTGCTCTACAACCGCCGACACCTCGGCGTCACGACCTTCTTCGTCGGCCTCATCCATAGTGTGCTCGCGATGTTCTGGTACGGGGCCTTCGGCGTCGACGATCCGCTATCGGCACTGCTTGTACCGGCGGGCGTGTCGTGGTGGCCGCCGATCCAGATGCCGTTCGCGGTTTTCGGTGCGCTCGGCTTGCTCATCCTCTTCTTGCTGGCCGCGACAAGCCACGACTTCTGGAACGCCAATCTCGGGCCGCGCGTGTGGAAGACGCTGCACATGCTGGTGTACGTCGCGTATGCGTCGCTCATTGTGCACGTCGCACTCGGCGCGGTGCAGGGTGACGGCGGCACGCCCACCGCAGCCGCGATCGGTTTCGGCGTTGTTGTCGTCGGCTCCTTGCACGCTTTCGCTGCGTGGCGTGAACTGCAGCGGGACAGCAAGGCCCTCGCGGCGACATCGGACTGGATCGACATCGCTTCGGTCGATGACGTCAGCGAGGGCAACGCCAAGACGATCATGCTCGCCGGCCGCGAGCGAGTTGCGCTTCTCAGGCACAACGGCAAGCTGTCTGCGATGTCCAACGTGTGTGCGCACCAGGGCGGTCCGCTCGGCGAGGGCAAGGTCATCGATGGCTGCCTGACCTGCCCTTGGCACGGCTGGCAATACGACCCTGCCAATGGCTGCTCGCCGCCGCCGTACACCGAGAAGGTGCCGACGTACGAGCTCCGCGTCGAGGGCGGCCGAGTGCTGCTGAACCCCGAGCCGAAAGCGGCGGGCACGCGCGTCGAGCCGGTCACGATCGCCGAGGTCGCTGCGCCATGATGAAGCACGCGAAACACACCGAGCACACCAAGCACGAGCCGCCGCAGGGTGACTTCTACGTCGGTTATCTGCCGCTGCCTTGGCGTCACTCGCGCGCGCTCCGGATCATCATTCCCGCGGTGCTGTGGGTGCTCGTGCTCGCATCGAGTCTGCTGTCGTTCCTGCGCGCAGATAGCTCCGGCTCTGGTGTGTGGGACACCGTCGAGGTCCGCGAGTGGTCGGGCCTGCTGTATGCCGAGCCGTACCCGATGCTGCTGACCGAGACCGCGGACGGCCCGGCGTTCGTGCCGATCGTCAGCATGCTGAAGTTGGGCGGCCAAGCCTTTATCAATGGGCGCGAAGGCAAAGCCGTTACGGTGTCGGGCTACGAGATCCGCCGGGATGCGCGGACCACGATCACCATCGACGGTGCGGATTCCATCGTCGTGAGCGATTCCGAGCCGCCGCTCGCCCCGGTGCGGCAAGACCTCGGCCCGATTACGGTCACGGGCGAGATCGTCGATTACAAGTGCTACCTCGGCGCCATGAAGCCGGGCGAGGGACGAACGCATCGAGCCTGCGCGATCCTCTGCATCCGTGGCGGCATTCCGCCCGTGCTCGTTGCGCCAGACGGCGAAGGCGGCCGAAGCTATTACCTGATCGTCGATAGTGACGGCGGCCCGGCGAACGATGCTGTCCTCGGGCATGTAGCCGAAGCGGTAACCGTGACCGGCACGCTCGAAAGCTGGGGCGTGACCAACGTGCTGAGGCTGGCCGCGACTGACGCGCTCGTGCGCGCGAACTGAGGCATTGCTACGAGATTGAACGCAGCAAGCGGTCGGCTGTTGTGCGCACCTGCGAGCCGTAGCCCGAGCCGAAGAGAATCGCGTGGACGAGTAGCGGGTACAGCTGATAGAGCTGGCATCGGCCGTGCCAGAAGCCGTCGTCGATCGGCCGGATTTCGTTATACGCGTCCCAGAAACCCCGGCCCACGCCGCCCATGAGATCGATGAACGCGAGCTCGATTTCCGGATCGGCGTAGTACACCGCCGGGTCGATCAGGGCTGCCGGTCGGCCGGCGTTCCAGAGCACATTGCCCGCCCAGAGATCGCCATGGATCAGCGAGGGTGCGCAAGGTTTGGTAATGAAGCAATGTAGTTGTGAGCAGAGTTCATCAAGTTGCGCGCGCGTGCCCGCGGGCAGCGAGCCGCGGCGTTGGGCCTCGTCCGCGAATGGCGTGATGCGCTGTTCGGCAAAGAACCGGAGCCAGTTGTCATCTTGCGCATTGGGCTGATCGAGCGGGCCGATGAGCGTGTCGCGATCGAGGCCGTATCGCTCGGCTGTGTGCGCATGCAACGACGCGAGTATGTGAGCAAGCTCGCGTTCGCCGGCGTCGGTTTGCCGGCCGTCGTTTTCGATGTACTCCATGGCCAGCACATCCGGCGAGCTCGAGACAACCGCCGGCACCGGCACGCGCGCTTCAGCCAGGACGCTGAGCATGTGGGCTTCTCGATCGAGCTTTGGATCACTCCCGGTATCGACTTTGA
The DNA here is from genome assembly GCA_039208875.1 of Planctomycetota bacterium. Taxonomy (GTDB): domain Bacteria; phylum Planctomycetota; class Phycisphaerae; order Phycisphaerales; family UBA1924; genus JBCCQU01. The sequence continues at coordinate 704 of JBCCQU010000140.1, read as the reverse complement.
TCGCGAGCACGCGGCCGCTTGGCATCGTCGCGCGATAGACCTCGGCCACGCAGCCGCCGTGCAGCGGTGTGAGTTCGATCGGTGCTTTGCCGAGCCGCTCGGCTATGCGCGCAGACGCGGTGTTCATCGCTATGGCTTGACGCCTTCGACGCGCGTCTCGTCGGTGTACTTCGTGAGAGCCTCGGCGAGGTCGACGTCGTGAATATTGGCCAGCGTGCAAAGCCACGCGATGACATCCGCGAACTCCTCGACGAGGTTGGCCCGTTGCTCGGGCGTCGGGGTCTGGTCGGGCGCGTTCTCGTGCAGCGAGGTTGCGAGCTCGCCGACTTCTTCGATCAGCCACATAAACGTGCCGGCGGTGCCACGGGCATCGTCGGTGGCGAAGTAGCGTCGCCGGATGAGTTGCTGAAAGTCGCGGATTGAGATGTCGTCAGCCATCGACGGATCGTACCGATCCGTGCGCATGCCGTGCCGGTGCAACCGTGGCCCGGCACGAATGCTGACGGAGTGGAGCGAAGGGGATTCGAACCCCTGACCTCATCATTGCGAACGATGCGCTCTACCAACTGAGCTACCGCCCCGTCGAGCGAAACACCGTGGTGGTTCGCGGTCGCGAGTATAGGCCGGGCGGTGTGTCGCGAAGGTGCTGCGGGCTATTGCCGGGGCGTCTATCGGGGATAAACTGACATCCGATTCCCAGAAGG
>JBCCQU010000139.1:0-6255 GCA_039208875.1 Planctomycetota bacterium | reverse complement strand
TCAAAGACGCCGTCAAAGTCTGGAAGTTTGGGAAGCTGCGTCGCGAGTACGGCACCGATGATCACGAACATCACAACCGCACCGCGACCGATCCAGAGCAGGCGTGTATCGCTGGCCTGCTTGTCGACGTGTTCTTTGTAGATGTCCATCGTGAACAGTGTCGATGCGCTGTTGAGCATCGATGCGAGTGAACTGATAACAGCACCGGCGATGGCAGCGAACATGAAGCCGCGGATGCCCTCGGGGATCAGGTTGCGGATGAGCACGGGGAATGCTTCGTCGGCTGCGGCCTGATCGGTGCCGATGCCGAGGTCTTCGGGGTAGAGCTGGGCCGAGAGCATGCCGGGCATCACGATGAAGAACGGGACCAGCAGCCACAGTGCAGCAGCGAAGACCATGCCACCCTGCGCATGTCCGAGACTCTTCGCTGCGAGCGCGCGTTGCACGATGAACTGATTCAGACCGCAGTAGTAGATCAGCACGATCCACATGCCGCCGAGCACGCCTGTCCACGGAAGGTCTTTGTCGTCGCTCGGCTTGATCATGTGCAAACGGTCTGCGTTTTCCGCAGCGAACACAGACCATCCGCCCACTTCCTGCAACGCGAGAACAAAGGCAAAGCCGCCGCCGAGCAACAAGGCCGAGCCGAAGAACAGGTCGGCAACAGCGACGGCCTTGAGTCCGCCAGATGCTGTGTATGCGGTAGCTGCCACAGCCAGGGCCGCGACACCGACCCACAACGGCACGCCGAAGATCTTCTCGATCGTCAGGCCGCCCGAGTAGAACACGCTTGTCAATAAGACCGCGACGTAGATCACAACCGTGTAACCCGACATCAGCGTGCGCGTCAGCGGGTTGAATCGCTTCTCGAGGAACTGCGGCATGGTGTAGATGCCGGCCCGCAAGAACTTCGGCATGAGCGTGAAGGCAACGAAGATGATGCCGAGCGCACCGGAGAGCTGCCAGTTGGAGACAGCGAGGCCCACGCCGCCTGCGCCTTGGCCAGCCATGCCGACCATCTGCTCGGTCGAGATATTCGCAGCCACGATCGACAAGCCGATCATCGCCCACGGCAACGAGCGGCCGCCGAGGAAGTAGTCGGCGCCGGTGCGCTCGCGGCGGCTGGCAAACAACGCGATACCGATGACCACGATCAGGAACGTCGCGAAGACGGCAATGTCAGCGAACGACAGATCGACGGCTGTTGTCGCGGCAGCGGTCGCGGTCGAAGTCGTATCCGGCGCGGCGGCGTCTGCCGGCGCTGCGACAGCCTCCGCAGAATCCTGCGCCGCGGCGAACACCGCACTCTGGACGAACGAAGCAACGGAAGCGATCGGAGTTGGCATAAACGGTCCCCGCGGCACCATCAATAGGTGGTGCGATGCCCGTGTCCGCGGCGTATCCAACGGACGGGCCTGTCAACATAACCAACGGCTCTTCACACGCGTTCGCGATTCGCCCGTGAGGCGGCTATGTGACAAACGAGAGCAATATCTTGCCAACGTGCGACGACACGCCGGCGCTGTGACTCCCGGCAATAGAGCTATTCTGCGGCTCTCAGGCGGGCGATTCACGCGTCCGAAGCCCGCTTGGCCGGTTGCTGTTGCCGGTTTGAGATGTCAAGAAAGGGCTGTCTCCAATGCCGAGGTGGATCTCAACGTTCGCATCAACGACTGCCGCGTGCCTGCTCGCATCCGCTGCGACGGCCCAGCTTGATGCGGTGAATCTGTCCGGCACCTGGCAAATCACAGCCGATGCCAACGACCCCGGCGACACCGAGCTTGTGCCCGGTCAGCCGAACGCGGTCGGCGACGTTTGGCTGCCCGGCGCGATCCAGGCTCAGGGCTACGGCGAGACGCCGCGCATCGATTCGCCGTGGGTCGGCGATGTGCGCGAGCAGGAGTGGGCCCACCCCGTGTACGCCCCGTATCGGGAGGCTGACAACTTCAAGATGCCGTTCTGGCTGCACCCCGACCGTGTATTCGTCGGGCCGGCCATCTTCACACGCTCGGTGTCCATCCCCGAAGCATGGCGAGGCCAGCACGTCACGCTCCATCTCGAGCGTGCAAAGTGGGTGACAGAAGCATCAATCAACGGCCGTCCGCTCGGCAAGCGCGACAGCCTTTCTACGCCGCACGAGTACGACGTCGGTGTCATCGAGCCCGGCACGTACAAGCTCGAGCTCCGCATCGATAACCGCATGGCCTACGGCGTCGGGCCCAACGCGCACAGCATGACCGACCACACGCAGACCAACTGGAACGGCGTGGTTGGCGCCATCGAACTGCAGGTCGAGCCTTTGGTCTCGGTCGAGCAGGTGCACGTCACGCCCAGTGCGCGCGGCAAGTCCGCAGCCGTCCGCGTCACGGTCATCAACCGCACCGACGAGCCGCAGAGCGTCGAGCTCGCGACCGTCGCGACCAACACTCACGCTGCGTCGGCAAGCACTGAAGCGACCGTCACCGTGCCCGCCAACAGCGAGCAACTCGTCGACATGCGGCTCGACCTCGGCGACGACGCGATGATGTGGTCGGAGTTCACGCCGCATGCGTACACGCTCACGACGACAGCCAGCTCCGAGCTCGGCGAAAGCGAATTCGAGACATGGTTCGGCCTGCGTGACCTCGGGCGCGAGAACGGCCGCTTCACGCTCAACGGCACGCCGATCTATCTGCGTGGCACGCTCGAATGCGCGATCTTCCCGAAGACCGGCCACCCGCCGACGGACGTTGCGGAGTGGACGCGCATCTTCAATCGCATGAAGGAGTTCGGCCTCAACCACATGCGGTACCACTCGTGGTGCCCGCCGCGGGCCGCATTCATCGCCGCTGATCGCGTTGGTATCTACCTGCAGGTCGAGGGCCCGTTCTGGGTCAACCAGGGCCCGCAGCTCGGCCTCGGCGATCCGATCGATCAATACGTGTACGACGAGACCGATCGCATCATCGCCGAGTTCGGCAATCATCCGTCGTTCCTCCTCATGGCGTACGGCAACGAGCCGAGCGGCCCGGGCCCATCCGGCCAAGGTGAGAACTTCCTGAGCGCGTGGCTCGACAAGTACAAGGTGTCCGATCCGCGTCGGCTGTTCTCCAGCGGTTCGGGTTGGCCGATCATCAACGACAGCCAATATCACATCACCTACCAGCCGCGCATTCAGCGGTGGGGCGAGGGCCTGAACAGCACCATCAACAGCCGGCCGCCGACAACGCGTCGCGACTACACAGACTTCGCCGGCCGTTTCGAAGCGCCGATCGTCGCGCACGAGATCGGTCAATGGTGCGTGTTCCCCGACTTCAACGAGATGGGCAAGTACACCGGTCACCTCAAGCCGAAGAACTTCGAGATCTTCCGCGACCTGCTCGAAAATAACGCGATGGGCCACCAGTCTGAGGACTTCCTGATGGCGTCCGGCCGATTGCAGGTCCTCGCGTACAAGGAAGAAGTTGAAGCGGCGCTCCGCACGCGTGACTTCGGCGGCTTCCAACTCCTCGACATCCACGACTTCCCCGGTCAGGGCACCGCGCTCGTCGGCGTGCTCGATCCGTTCTGGGATCCCAAGCCGTACATCACCGCGGAGGAATGGCGTGCGTTCTGCGGCCCGGTCACACCGATCGCCCGCTTCGATGGCCGCGTCTTCACCACTGAAGACACGTTCGAGGCCGACATCGAGATCGCGCAGTTCGGCCCGGGCAACATCAACGACGCGCTTGTCACGTGGTCGATCGTGCACGACGACGGCACCGAGATCGGGAGCGGCTCATTCACCCGCATGACGCTCGACGTCGGCAAAGTCGTCGAGGTCGGCACGATCCGCACGCCGCTCTCCGGCGCAACGCCCGGTAAAGCCACGCTCACCGTTTCGATCGATAGGCACGAGGCCGGCAACAACTGGGACATCTGGATCTACGACACCGCGCCCGTGCAGCCGTTCCCGCAGGATGTTCACGTCACGACGACGCTCGATGACGAGGCCGGCAGCGTGCTCGGCCGCGGTGGCAAGGTGCTGCTGCTCGCTCCGCCGCGCCGCGTCGAGGGCGGCGTCGCGTTCGGCTTCTCGCCCGTCTTCTGGAACACAGCCTGGACCAACAACCAGCCGCCGCACACCCTCGGCATCCATGTCGATCCGGGTCATCCGCTCTTCGCCGACTTCACGACCGGCTTCCACACCGATTGGCAGTGGTGGGACTTGATCGGCTACCGCGGCGCGCAAGCCGCTGCAATGGTCATCGATGATCTGCCATCCACGATCGAGCCGCTCGTGCAGCCGATCGACACGTGGTTCCGCTCGCGTCGCCTCGCGTCCGTGTTCGAGGCCAGCGTCGGCGGCGGCAAGCTCATGGTGTCGTCGATGGACATCACCACCGACCTCGACAAGCGCCACGCAGCGAGGCAGTTCCGCAGCAGCCTCATCGACTACATGAGCTCGCCCGAGTACAACCCAGTCGTCGAAGTCGAAGCTGCGAGCATCCGCGATTTGTTCGCGCCGCCGTCGCCGATCGAGATGCTTGGTGCGCGCGTGAGCGATGCTGCGGTGCACGAGAACGCGTACGGGCCGCGCAACGCGATCGATGGCGATCCCAACACATTCTGGCACACGCGTTTCTCGGGTGGCCGCGTCGCTCTGCCGCACAACTTCACCGTCGAGCTCGCCAAGCCGCAGCCAATCGTCGGCATCAGCTATCTGCCGCGGCAAGACAACAGCAACAACGCCAAGATCATCGAGTACGAGGTGCACACCAGCAACGATGGCACCAACTGGCAGCGGCAGGCTGCGGGCAGCTTCGCCACCGATCGCAACCGCCAGATCGTCGATTTTGCCAGCCCAGTGCAGGCCCGGTTTGTGAGACTCGTGTCACTCAGGTCGGTCGGCGGCGCGATCTCGTCGATCGCAGAGCTCGATGTCGTGCTGGAGTGACCGAGCGGAGCCTCGTCGCTCATCATGGCCGCAGTTTGTCATGAGCACCGGCTAAATCCTTTCTGCAAGTCGGGTTATCTCGGAACCGCAAGTCTCCGAGCTAGCTTGGGACGAACAACACCGGCAGGGCTGTAACCACGCCCAAGCACCGGCGGATTATCCGGTCCTAGGAGATGCTCACCATGCCTCACGGGGGTTCATTCCTTCAGCGTGTCGCCTCGATCGCCGGCTGCGCCGGCGTCGCTCTCGCAGCTACATCGGCGTCGGCGCAGTCGATCGATCCCACCGAGGCCGGTCCGGTCTTCAAGGGTTGGGGCACCTCGCTCGCATGGTGGGCCAACGTCACGGGCCAGTGGGACGACGACGCCCAATTCGAAGCCCTCATGGACGATGTGTTCGATGTTGACGAAGGCCTCGGCCTGACCATCGTCCGCCTCAACATTGGCGCGGGTCAGCGTCCCGACCTGAGCTTCGGCAACTACATGCTGCCGGGCCGACTGATGCCCGCGTACAAGAACGGCCCCGATCTGCCGTACAACTTCGAGGCCGACGCCGCGCAAACCCGCGTGCTGCTCGAGTCCATCGAGCGCGGCGTGCAATACGTCGAGGCTAACGGCAACTCGCCACCGTGGTGGATGACCATCACGCAGGATTCCTCCGGCAACCCGAGCGGAACCAACCTCGCGCCGAGCAACTTCGATGACTACGCCGCGTACCTCGCGGATGTCACGCAGTGGTACCGCGACGAGCTCGGCGTCGTCTTCAACTCCGTCACCCCGCTCAACGAACCGTCCGCCAACTGGTGGGACGGCAACGGCAACCAGGAAGGCTGCAACATCCCGCAGTCTCAGCACCCAGCGATCCTGGCCGAGCTCCGCGCCGCGCTCGATGCACGCGGCCTGCAAGACGTGCCCGTGTCCGGCCCCGAAGAGTGGTCGACAGCCTGGACGCTCACCGGCCTGCAGAACTACCCGCAGCAAACGCTCGACATCCTCTCGCATGTCGCAACGCACAGCTACAACGTTGACAACCGCGCCGGCCTCGCTGCATACGCCTCCGCACTCGGCAAGCCGCTCTGGATGACCGAGTACGGCACCGGCGCCAGCACCGAGTACGGCAGCGCGATGGAACTCGCACGCCGCATCATCGGTGACTTCCGCGAAATGCCCAACCTCGAAGCGTGGATCATTTGGCAGGTTATGTCGACCAATCACTTCAGCCACACCTGGGCCTGCATGCTCAGCAACTTTGCGACCAAGCAGCCCGGCTACACCTTCCGCCCGCAATACAACAGCTTCGCGCAATTCTCCCGCTACATCCGCCCCGGCAGCCGTTTCCTT
>JBCCQU010000138.1:0-6300 GCA_039208875.1 Planctomycetota bacterium | reverse complement strand
TGACGTACAGCCGATGGCCGGTCGCATCGAAGTTGCAGCAGCGGCCTGAGGCCCAGCACGCGGGCCCGCGCTCGGCGATGGCTTCTGCTGCGCGCGCGTAGATTGTCGCGAGCTGTTCGGCGACGCCTTGCGATGCGATGGCGTCGAGCCACGTCTGCGCGAGCTGGATGTCTTCGTTGTCGGCGTTCATGCGCGGGCCGGCTCGCTTTCGCCCTCGGTCGCTCGGATGACGCGGATCTGTTGCGGCTTGTAGTGCGTGCCACGGCCGATGCCCGGGCAGGTTTGGCCGGCGTTGTTCCAGTCGCGGCGGGAGCGGATGGTGCTGGTCCAGAAGGGCCACGCTCGGCACTGGGCGGGGCGATCTTCGTAGATGCCGCAGACAGCTTTGCCGGGGATGGTTGTGCGATCGAGGAAGACGCAGTCGTAGCCGTGCTCGGTTTTGTGTTCGTTGATGGATCGGCCGGCGCGTGTGTCGTGCGTGTAGCGTTCGATGAAGTCGTCGTGGCTCAGGCCGAGTCGCTTGGCGATGGCTTCGGCCTCGGCTGCGGTGAAGCCGACGTAGCCCGGCGGACCGGTGCAGCAGTTGCCGCATTGCGTACAGCCGAAGCTGAGTCCGGCTTTACCGGTGTCGGGGTCTGGGTGGTCAAACCATTCTCGCGTTGAGCCGTGTCGGTGCGCCATATCGCTGCCGACTCAGTTGCAGGGCTTGGGCGTTGCGCCGTTGCCGTGGTGGTGGATGGCGACGAGCGTTTGGTCGTCGGCTCGGTCGAGGCGGCGCGTGTGCTTGTGGACCGCGGCGTGGACGGAATCGACGATGCACTCGGGCTTGCCGGAGCAGTCGCGGAGGGCGTCGTCGAAGCGTTGCATGCCGAATTGTTCGCCGGCGTGGTTGGCTGCCTCGGTGATGCCGTCGGTGTAGAGCACGAGGGTGTCGCCGGGGTTGAGCCTGATGCTGGCCTCAGCGGGGTCGTATTCGTCGATGATGCCGAGCGGCAGGGCGGATGAGCCGAGCAGTTCGACGACATCGCCGGCGGCGGTCTTGATGCGCGGCGGGTTGTGCCCTGCGCGCACGTACGCGATCTCGCTGGTGCGCGGGTCGTAAAGCGCGAAGAACGCGGTGACGAATCGGCCGTCGATGCTGGTCTCGCACAGGCGGGCGTTGGCGTAGCGGGCGACGGCATCGGCGTTGAAGTCGGGGCCCTCGTAGGCGTGCAGCAGTGCGCGCAGCATGGCCATGACCGCGGCAGCGCCGGCACCGTGGCCCGCGACATCGGCGATGAGGATGCCCCATCGGCCGTCGGGCAACTCGAAGAAGTCGTAGTAGTCGCCGCCGGCCTCGTTGCTGGTGAGATAGCTGGTCGCGATCTCGAGGCCGGGGATCTTCGGCGTGACCTTGGGCAGCAGGGCTCGCTGCACGCGAGCGAGATCTTCGAGCTGTTGTTGCAGCTTGCCTCGCAGTTCGCTCTCGCGTTGCACGGCGATGAGGTTGCGGGTGATGGTGCCGATGAGGTTGCCCTGCAGCACATGCTCGGCGAGGTCTTGGCCGGAGAAGCCGTCGGGATCTGCCTTGAACTGCAGGTTCCAATTCAGCGGCTCGCCGCGGTCGAACAGCGGGGCAGCGATGCAGCTGCGCATGTCGCCGATGCGTTCGCCGAGCACGGGGTCGTCGGCGAGATCGAGATGATGGTAGAGCTGTGGTCCGCCGTGATCGATGACGCGGCGGAGGAAGCCGTGGTCCTGCATCGGGATGCTGTCCCAATCGCGCCACGGGTTGGGCAGTTTCTTGACGGCGAGCGCTGCGGCGTTGTCGCCTCGGTCCTCGGCCGCCTTGATCTCGTCCTCGAGTGCTTGGCGATCTTCAGAGCGCAGGCAGCGGGTGACCTTGTAGTTGCCGTTTGGCAGCTCGCGGACGGAGAGCGAGACCATGGCGTCGATCGGGTTGATTCGCCACAGCCTTCGTGCGAATGCGGACAGCACCTCGCGTGCATCGGTGCCGCGGCTGGCGTCGCGCAGCATGTCGACGAGCAGGCCGATGTCGTCTTGCGTGGTGGAATCGAGGTCGACGTTCACGCGGTCATGGTAGTGCGCCCGGGCGGGACTAACTCCGGCGCGTCCAGCGGGCCTGCGTGGGCGTGACGAACGAGAACAGCGGCGTGAGCGGGATGAGCACGACGGCCACGACGAGGGAAACGAGGCCGGAATACAGGGAGGACAGGGCGCGTTCTTCGAGTTCGAGCCTTGTGTCCCAGGCGAGCGGCGTGCCGAAGAAGCCGAGCCGGTTGCCGATGAGTTCGCGCGCGCTGATGACGGCGAGCACGACGATTTGTGCGGAGAGCGAGGCTGCGGTGGTCATCACCATGAGGCTGAGCGGGTTTTTTCGGACCACGAGTGATCGGGCTGCGAGGACGAACTGCGTGCCGAAGAGGACGCCGAGTGCGTTGGGCCCGAGCAGGACGCCGGTGCCGCGTCCGGCGAGCGCGAGCTCGGAGGTGAGGTCGATGGCTGCGCCGATGAGCAGGGCTGCCCAGAGCGCGGTGCGCGGCGGTGCCCACATCGCGACGTATGCGGTGAAGGCGATGGCGACGCTTGGCACCACGCCGCCGCGGCCGCCGAGGGCCAGCGTCGGTCCGAGGCCGAGGTCGATGCCGAGCGCGAGCCAGGCTGCGATGGCGAAGATGGCCCAGTTCATGCAGCGGTCATCCGTCGCCACCGTCGGCGTTTTTTGGCTCGGCGGGGATGCGGAGGACGGCCTCGCCGGCGCGTTGCAGCGCGACGCGTGGCCGAACGGTGACGGTGAGTCGCAGTGGGGCGTTCTCGGCCGGCTCGACGGCTTCGACCTCGCCGATGATCAGGCGTTGCGCTGAGGCCGGCCAACTGTTGTCCGCCAATCGCACGAGCATGCCGGGCGTGACCTCGGGCGGCGTCTGGCCCGGCGTGACAAGAGCGCCGGGATCGGCGAGATCGCCTTGCAGCAGGCCGTCGCCAGCGGGCGCGAGTTCGCAGGCGAGCTCGGGTGCATCGATGCCGTCGCCCAGGACCACGACGCCGAGCAGCACGCCCGCGCCGCTAGCGGTGATGGGCACGACGGCGCAGGTGCGGTCGCTCACGCGTTCGACGCGGCCGAGCAGATCGACGCCTCGAACAGCGGCGACGGTGCCGACATCGACGCCGTCGCGCGTGCCGGCGCGGAGGGTGAGGACCGACCCGCCGCGGATGCCGGAGGCTGCGATAACCGGTGCGCGTTGCTGGCGGATGGCAAGGCCCGGCGCGAGTGCGCCGCCGCGCGTGGCTTCGTCGAGTTGGCCTCGCAGGGCCTGGTTCTGGGCTTCGAGCGCGCGGGCTCGGGTGCGCCAGGCTTCGACCTCGGTCTCGAGCGCTGCGATGCGTTCATCGCTGGCAGCCGGTGCCGGCGGGCGGACCCAGCGGCCGAGCGCTCCGAGCGATTGCGAAAGCGGCGCGAGCACGATGAGCAGCGGCACACGCGGCGACGTGACGATGCGCGAAGCGGAAATCGGCAGGATGGATGTCCCCAGCAGGGCAACGACGGCCAGCGGCATCAGCCGTTCCGAGCGCACCAGTCGGGCGAGCGAGTGAGCCATCGGCGGTCGGGGCCTCCGCTAGCGGTCGGCGTCGGTTTCGAGGGCTTCCTTCCAGACCTCGATGTTTTCGAGGAAGATCGCGGTGCCGCGGGCGACGCAGGTGAGCGGATCGTCAGCGATGGTGCAGCTCAGGCCGGTCGCTTCAGTGAGCACCACGCCGAGGCCACGCAGCAGGGCGCCGCCGCCGGCCAGCGTGATGCCATTGTCCACGAGGTCGGCTGCCAGTTCCGGCTCGGCCTTCTCCAGCGTCTGCGTGACGGTCTCGATGATCGAGCTGACCGGCTCTTGCAGCGCTTCGCGGATTTCCTCGCTGGTGACGGTGGTCTTCCTCGGCAGGCCGGAGATCATGTCGCGGCCGCGGACCTCCATCGATTGCGACTCGCCGACCTCCGCTGCCGAGCCGATCTCGATCTTGATGCGCTCAGCGGTCTGCTCGCCGATCATCAGGTTGTACGTCTTCTTCATGTGGTTGATGATCGCTTCGTCCATGTCGTCGCCGGCGACGCGGACAGACTCGCACACAGCGATGTCAGCCAATGACAGGATGGCGACTTCGGTCGTGCCGCCGCCGATATCAACGATCATCGAGGCGGTTGCTTCGGCCACGGGCAGGCCCGCGCCGATCGCAGCGGCCATGGGCTCTTCGATCAGATACACCTGCCGTGCGCCGGCGGACTGCGCCGAGTCGTACACAGCTTTCTTCTCGACGAGCGTGATACCGCTCGGCACGCTGATGACGACGCGAGGCCGGACGAACCACGAGCCGTTGACCTTGCTGATGAAGTAATTCAGCATGGCCTCGGTGACGTCGAAGTCGCTGATCACGCCGTCCTTGAGCGGGCGGATGGCGGTGATGGATCCGGGCGTTTTGCCGAGCATCTCTTTGGCGACCCAGCCCACAGCCTGGCCGTTCTTGAGCACGCGGTTGGTGCCTTTATGAACAGCGACCACGCTCGGCTCGTTGAGCACGATGCCCTGGCCGCGGACCGCAACGAGGGTGTTGCAGGTGCCGAGGTCGATGCCCATGTCGACGGTGAACCAGCCTGTCAGTCGATCGAGCCACACGTCGTTTCGGGTCCTTCCGCGGCTGACGGTGCCGCTCGCCCGGTGCCGGGCGTTTGCTGCTCTGGCGGTTCCCCCACATGCAGGGGTGCCTCTGTGATGCACCAACAATATCGCGAAAGCGCCCAGTTCGCCAAAATCAGCGTTTCACATCGGAGTTTCGGCCCGCGGGCAGCGCAGCCTTGAAACGCGCAGAGAACGCCCCGGGTGTGGGCCCCGGGGCGTCCGTGGTTCCTGTTGCATCCGATGGAACCAAAAGAGACCTAATTGTGAAGATGGGCCGCGTGTCGCCGATCGCCGGTGCGATCAGAAGTCGCGGCTGGCGATGCCCGCGTCCGGCTCATCGCCGATCACGATCTCGTTGCGATCGATGACCGGTGCCGGCTCGATCTCCAGCAGGTTCGCCTCGTACTCGGCTCCGGACCGCAGCAGGACATCGAGCTCGGCCTTGGCCTCGGCCTCGTACCAGCCCGGGCTGCCACGCTCGGCGCCGCCCGATGCCAGCGTCTCGAGCCGGGCCTGTTGGTCGGCCAGCTCGCGAGCGATGCGGGTCTCGACCTGATCGAGGCTCTTGGCCTCGTAGCCGCCGAGCTTGTCGATCGATGCCTGACGCTCCTCGAAGAGCTCGATCATGCGATCGTTGCGGGCGATGGCATCGACCTGGCGATCGAGCTGCCAGAGCTTGGCCTGGAACTCGCTCTGTTCGGTTCGGAGCTTGGTGAGCAGGCCGCTCAGCCGATCGCGCTGCTGCGTCAGAAGGTTCAGGTCTCGGCTCAGGTCCTGGCTCTTGGAGGCATACACGCGGTTGACGTTCTCGATGCGGCTGAGCTCTGCCTGAGCATCGGCCAGCGAGACGCGGCGGTCGTTGAACGCGATGCGGACGACCGAGCCGCCGTTGGCGATCTGCGCATCGTGCCCGCGAGCGATCATGTCGCGCAGACCGAGCATGTCCTGCTGCGACATCGCGATGACTCGGTCGGTCACAGCCTGCTCGCGCTCGAGCTGACCGATCTGCGTTTCGATCTGCTGCACGTCCGACGCGACCTCTGCGATGCGCTCTGGGTATTCGGCCTCGAGCTCCTTGAGTTGTGCGCGGATGGCAGCGGGATCGCCGACGGCTGCGTCGATGGTCTGGTTGACCTTGTCGGCCGCGGTGTTGAACAGAGCCGAGACGCGATCCGGTCCGGCCACGACTGCTGCGGGGATGCCGACGACGGCGAGGAGTGTGCCTCCCACCACGGCGGTACGAACGATTCCACGAGTGATGCACATGCTGCGCCTCCATCGATTGCTGAACGCCGGCTGACTCGGTCGCGTCCGATCCGTCTCGGAGCGATTCGGGGCAGCTCGGCGTGTGGTGAGCTGCGAACGACGGGTTGATGGGATTCGGCCGGTCGCGATTTCACAACCGGGCGGGCGTCGGCGGATTTCCGGTTGGAACCCAATCAGACACCGATATCCTGTAAGTTGCGTCGCCGTTTGCCGAACCAATGCCGGGCCGGGCTCGTCTGACGCATGAACGCGTGAGGCGGTTTGGCCCACGCGGAGGCTTTGGGTTTGCTCAGTCAGATGACAACCGGATTTGTCGCACGGCTTCGGTCGAATGATCAGGCTGCGTGGTTCGAGCTGTGGGAGACAT
>JBCCQU010000137.1:0-6319 GCA_039208875.1 Planctomycetota bacterium | reverse complement strand
GAAACATGCCGCGAGTGTCGATAGCCAATACGAGCTCTCGCTGCACGACGACACCCAGCCGCAGGACGTCATCCGCGAGGTTGTCGCCGCGATGCCGGTGACATCCATCGCCGTTCGGCGGCCCACGCTCGAAGATGTCTTTGTCGCCATTGTGCAGGGCGACGCCGCCTCGGCCGACGACGAAGCACGGCTGCGTGCCGAGCTGCGAGGCGGACCGACACAAGATACGCCGGAGGCAACGTCATGAGCCGCGTGCTGCAGGTCGCCTGGCGCGAGTTCGCCTCGACAGCCCTCACCAAGGGCTTCATCATCGGTGCGTTGGTCGTGCCGGCGTTGCTCGTGCCGATCATCGCGCTTATCGGCTTTCTTATCAGCACCGCCGAACCGCCCGCCGAACGCGGCGTCGTCGCGGTCATCGATCAGTCCGGCGCGGTGACGGACGTCTTCGCAGAGCGGATCAACCCCGAGGCCATCGCCGAGCGTCGCGGCGATCAGGCGGAGGAATTTGTCGAGGCTGCGAACAAAGCCACGAGCGGCGCACTCGGCAATGCCGGCGAGCAAGCTGCCAAAGCCGCGATCGGCAGCGTGCCGCAACTGCAAGTGATTGCTGTCGATCCCGGCGACGATCTCGAAGCCGCCATCGCCGATCAGCAAGAGCTGCTCAAGGGCGACGCTCCCCGCGAAGACGTAGACCGCCTCATCGCGCTCGCGGTGATCGATCCCGATGCTGTCGTCGAAGATGCCGACCGCGCCGACGATGCCCCCCGCTTCGGCGGCTATCAGCTCTTCGTGCGCACCAAGCTCGACGACCGCACCACCAACGAGCTCCGCAGCAGCCTGTCGTGGTCGATCCGTGAGCAGCGGTTCAAAGCGGCCGGCGTCGACCGCACCGAGATTGCCGAGCTTGAACGCGTGGCTTCTGGCAGAACACAGGAAGTCACGGAAGAAGGCACGCGAGACGTCGCCTTCGGCCTCAATCAAATCCTGCCGTTCGCCATCATGTTCTTGCTCTTCATGGGCGTCATGACCGGCGGCCAATACCTGCTCACGACCACCGTCGAAGAAAAGTCCAGCCGCGTCATCGAGGTCCTGCTCTCCGCGGTCAGCCCGATGCAACTCATGTTCGGCAAGATCCTCGGCCAGATGATCGTCGGACTCGCGCTGCTTATCACCTACAACTCGCTTGGCATCATCGCGCTCATCGTGTTCGAGCGGCTCGACATCATCAAGGCCGATGTCCTCATCTACATGATGATCTTCTTCCTGCTCGCGTACATCACCTTCGCAGCGTTCATGGCGGCAATCGGCGCAGCCGTCAACGAACTCCGCGAGGCACAGTCGCTCATGACGCCGATCATCCTGTTGCTGATCGTGTCGTTCTATCTTTCGATGCCGGTGAGCCAAGACCCCGACGCGACGTACGCCGTGGTTCTGAGTTTCATCCCACCGGTCAGCCCGTTCATCATGCTCACGCGCATCGCGAGCACGGAGCCACCCCCTCTGTGGCAGGCATGGCTGGCAATCGGCATCAACGCAATCGCTGCCTACGCATCAGTCTGGCTCGCTGCCAAGGTCTTCCGCATCGGGCTGCTGATGTTCGGCAAGCCGCCGAGCTTCGGCACCCTCATCAAGTGGGTTCGCATGGCCTAGGGGGCAATGGGGAATCGGCAATGGGCAAGGGGCCAGTCATCGAAATTGACGGGACGAAGATCACGGACATGGAGTCGTTCCACGATGAATTCGCACGAACATTTGGATTCCCGGATTTCTACGGCCGCAACATGGATGCATGGATCGATTGTTTCAATTACGTAGATTCCGACGATGGCATGCGATCACTGACGATTGAGCCTGGTGAGATTCTCACGATCCATGTGCGCAGCTTTGAAGCCATGAACTCCGCATCCCCGCAGGCTGTGCGCGCGTTGTTGGAATGTGCAGCGTTTGTGAACCACAACTCGCTTGAGTCAAGCGGGGCCCCACTTCTCGCGATCGCACTCGACTAGCTATGACCCACACCATCACCAAGCACGATCTCTACGAGCTCTGCGTTGTCAGTCCGCGGCACCTTGTGCCCATGCTCCGCGCCGTCCATGCCAAGTCCCCCACCATCCTGGCTGAAGATTTCGCCGGCACCGCGAGCCTCTGCGATCGATGGGTGCAGGACATCCCCGGCAGCACAGCCATCGGCGTCGATCTCGATCGCGAAACGCTGCACTATCACCCGATCGAAGGCGAAGAGCCTTCGCCCGGCGTCATCAAGATCTGCTGCGATGTGATGAACCCCAATCTGCTCGACGAGGAGTCCTGCCCGCCGGCCGATGTGCTGCACGCCGGCAACTTCTCCATCGGCTACATGCACACCCGCGAGGCTCTCCTCGCGTACATGCAGCACGCCAAACAAAGGCTCCGTCCCGGCGGCGTCTTCGTGTGCGATACCTACGGCGGCGAGTCGACCTTCCTCATCGGCAACGTGCTGCGCGAGCACCGCATTGTCGGCAAGCCCGAAGACCTGCCGCCCGGCCTGCGCGCACATCTCGCCAAGCGCGTCGTCTACACCTGGGAGCAGCGCGAGGCCGACCCAACCACTGGCCGAGTGCTCGACGTTTGCCACTTCCGTATCGAGACCGACATAGGCACCGGTGGCTCGGGCGTGGCCAAGATCGAAGCCGAGTTCGAAGACGCCTTTGTCTACGACTGGCGATTGTGGTCGGTGCCCGAGCTCCGCGACGCACTCACCGAGGCTGGGTACTCGTCCGTCGATGTCTACGCCAAGCTGCCCGATGCACAGGACGACGAGGGCAACGTGTACCTCGAGCCGGTCCGCTGCGGTGACGATCTCGACGAGAGCTTCGTCGTCATGGTCGTCGGGCGCACCGACGCGTGACCGACGACCGCCCCGCAACATCGGACACCTGCATCAACTGCGGCTATCCGCTGGCCGAGATCTACGACGAACCCGCCTGCCCGGAATGCGGCCTCGATATGGAAGCCGCCCGCACACCGAAGCCAAAGCACTTCACCACCGCATTCGCCGCTCTTATGTTCTCCGGCCTCGGCATCATCGGCGTCGCGTGCTTCCCGATCGGCGTGGTGTTCTCGCTCGTCGGCATCGTCGTCGGGCTCCGCGGCATGCGCACGTCAGAGGTCGAAACAGAACGCACCCTCTGCCGGCTCGCTGCCCTCGTCGGCATGATCAGCTCGGTCATCACGCTCGCGGTCGTCGCTGTCTTCGTGTTTGCTTGAGAAAGTCGTGCGTAAAAAGGCCGCGAGCCCCCGGTCTCCCGAGGGCCCGCGTCGGTTCGACGTGGCGCATAAGCCGAGTCCTGTCCGGGCAGCGGTTCGACATGCCGAGGCATGCCGCCTGCCGCCGTGGGCGACCATTCACCTGCCCGCGCCGTTGCCGACGCGGTGAGGGCGCCGGCCAAAGCCAGCGACCCCTGCCCCCTACCCGCCCCGATCGACCGGATCAGTCGCAAGGCTGTCTGGGGTAGCACGCGGTGGGGTTTACCGTGCCCCGCGTGTCACCACGCGAGCGGTGCGCTCTTACCGCACCCTTTCACCCTTGCCTGTGCCGACCGGAGCCAGCCATCGGCGGTTTGCTTTCTGCGGCACTTTCCCTCGCCGAGGAACCGTCCCGACGGGTGGGCGTTACCCACCACCGTCTCCTGCCGTGCTCGGACTTTCCTCACGACCGGAGCGAACACATCCGGCCGCGCGGTCGCCTTGCCACGCTGACGCAGTCTAGGCACAACGCTGCCCGTCTCCGGTAGCATGCGTACGGCATGGAAACGCCGACCGCTGTCCTGTGGCTCCAACCCGAACACACCGACATCGCCCGTGCGCTCATCGTGGCCGACATCGTGAGTGTCATCGCTGCGGGCTCGCCCGATGCAACCAATACAGCCACGGTCGCTTCGAGCCTCGATGTACCGCCGGCGACGGATCTCCGCGACACGCTCAACACGCACAATCCGGCAGTGCTCCTCATGCTCGCAGCCGATGATTTCGGCAGCGACCCCAGCGGCTCAGATACCTCGCTGCTGTCGACCGCGTGCAAGTCCGGCACCAAGATCCTGTCGATCGAACCGCTGCCCGCGAGTGCTGTCGAGTATTCATCCAGCGGCTGGAAGAAGCTGCGCGACGCTTGCCCTGACACACCCATGCCGCTGCAGGTCGGTCGATTCCAGAACGGCGGCGCGTGGAAGCAGTCGGCGGAAGCGAGGCAGCTCTTCGGAGAACTCGGCGCGGTCGCGATCGAAGTCTCCGGTCCGCGAATCGCTGGGACAGCCGGCGCGCGCTTGGCAGACGCGATCGATATCGCCACCGCGATGCTCGGCGAGCCCGAATCGGTCACAGCCGCAGCCATCGCGCCCGCTTCGCCCGCCGGCATCCGGCCGCTGCCAGGGGACAGCCTGCGAAACATCCAAGGCGAGATCACAGCCCACCTGCGATTCGCCGAGGGACGATCAGCCAACATCGTCGTCAGCGATCACGCACAACAGCCGATGCGGCGACTCTCCGCATTCGGACCAAACGGCAAGCTCACACTCGTTGAAGATGCGACGACCTCATCGATGCACTGGTTGCAGAACGAAAACACGCCGGCGGATGAGTCCCGGTTCCAGCGGAATCCAACATCGATCGCAGCAGCAACCTTCATCGTCGAAGACCTCGCTCGGCTCATCAAGACAAGCCAGCCGAAGCTGCCGATCACCGACCCGTATCTGGTGCTGACGATCGCTCAGGCATGCCTGCTCAGCATGCGCACGGGCCAGAGCGAAAGCCCAGCCACCGTCCGCCGCATGCTGGGTGTGTAACAACGAGCCGCGACTGTCAGGGAGCGGAGGTCTCTTGATCGGTCAGTCCACTTTCTGACGGTCGTGGCTCATCGAGACAAAGCTACGCCCACCGCGTGACGTGCCACTTCTTTTTGCCGCGGCGGAGGGCGATGATGGAGCCGTGCAGCAAGTCGGCTTCGACCAGCGCCCGACCTTCGGTCGCTTTCTCGCCGTTGATCGAGACCGAACCGTTGCCGATGAACTCGCGAGCCTCGCGCTTGCTCTTGGCCAGCGTCGTCTGAATCAGCAGTTCAACCAAGTCGAGACCATCGCCGGCGAGGTCGGCCATGCTGTGCGCACTGCTCGGCACACCTTCGAAGACCTGATCGAGCAAGTCGGCGGATAGCGTGCGCACGTCGCCGCTGAACAGTGCTTCCGACGCAGCTTTCGCATCGATGGCGGCAGCTTCGCCGTGAACCAGCGATGTCGCGTGCATGGCGAGCGCACGATGGGCCTTGCGCTTGTGCGGCTCCGCTGCGTGCGCAGCTTCCAGGGCTTCGATTTCGGCCTTCGACAACAGCGTGAACAGCTTAAAGAACTTGATCACATCGCTGTCGTCCGCGTTGAGCCAGAACTGGTACATCGCGTACGCGGATGTGCGCTCAGCGGTGAGCCAGACGGCTCCGGTCTCGGTCTTGCCGAACTTGCCGCCGTCGGCTTTGGTGACGAGGGGTGCGGTGAGACCGAACGCGATGGATTCGTCCCCGTCGCTTGCGCTCCGGGCTCGTCTGATGAGATCACTGCCAGCGCCGATGTTGCCGAACTGGTCGCTGCCGCCCATCTGAAGTGTTACACCCTCGTGCTGAAACAAGTGGGCGAAGTCGTACGCCTGCAGGATCATGTAGCTGAACTCGGTGTAGCTGATGCCCTGCTCGCGACTTTCCAGCCGGCTCTTCACGCTCTCCTTCTGCATCATCATGTTGACGCTGAAGTGCTTGCCGATGTCGCGGAGCGCTTCGATGTAGCTGAGGCTGCCAAGCCAGTCGAGGTTGTTGACGATGGTCGGCGCGGGCAGGCCGGCGTTGGCGAAGACTCGTTCGAAGATGCCGCGTTGCTTATCGATGTTGGCGCGCACCATCTCGGGCGTTTGCAGTTGGCGTTCTGCCGACTTGCCGGAGGGGTCGCCGATGAGCCCGGTGCCGCCTCCCATGAGGACGATCGGCTGATGCCCGGCTCGGGCGAAGTGCACCAGCAGCATGATGGCCACGAGGTTGCCGATGGTCAGAGAGTCGGCTGTGGGGTCGAAGCCGGCGTAGGCCTTGCGGGGCGAGGATTCGGGATCGGCGAGGTGCCGGCGGAGGGTTTCGTTCGCCGCCGCGTCGTCTGTGGACTGGTGATACAGACCCCGCCACTGCAACTCGGCGACAAAATCCGTGACCTCGGCGGGCATTTGTGGGGTCTCATGCGGCATGGCGGCGAGCCTAGGGCGATTTTGGCGGCTCGGCAGAGCTTGTCGCAGCCCACTTACCCCGATGCGG
>JBCCQU010000136.1:0-6329 GCA_039208875.1 Planctomycetota bacterium | reverse complement strand
GTCGCGGAGAGAACACAGAGGTCGCGAAGAGATGGGAATGGCAAGATCAAACTGGCGGTACACGTTTCTGAGACTGTTGACGAAGGTCTGTTTGGTGTTTGCAGCTTTTGCCGTGCTTGCTGATTTTGGAGCATTTCTGTCTCTGGTTCAGCATGATGAGATGCCGCTTGAGGAGAGTCGGCGAAGCTTTACAGAGATAATCACGCAGTTAGACCTCTACTCACAGTTTGCTCCAATCGCGAAGTTCTCTGCGGTGATTAAAATCCTCATCGCGGTGGCAGCGCGTGATGATCTGCGGCAAGCGGAATCAACCCGCGCTCTGCAAGACGAGTAGCGACACGATCAACACCTCTGCGCTCTCCGCGTCGGCCTCCGCGTCTCCGCGTTCAAGCCTTCAGCTCAGTTCGCTCAAGAAATCGCGGAAGCGGTCCATGCCTTCGTTGATCTGGTCTTCGGAGCAGGCGAACGAGATGCGCACGCAGCTTGCCCCCGGGCCGCCGAAGTCCTCGCCGGGCACGAACGCAATGTGCTTGTCTTCCAGCAACGCGTTGCACATATCGAGTGCTGAGTCGATGGCTTTGCCGGCCGGCGTCGTCTTGCCGAAGTACGCCGAGACATCGGGGAAGGCGTAGAACGCCCCCGTCGGCTTCGGGCACACCAGCCCCGGGATATCGCTCAGCCGTTCGGTGATGACCTCCGCCCGTTTGGCAAAGGCTGTGCGCATGGCCTCGACTTCTTGCGCCACGCTGTCGTCGGTCAGCGCTGTGCGGATGGCTGGGTAGTTGAACGACGTGATGTTGGTGGTCATCTGGCCCTGCAGCGTGCCCATGGCTTTGATGAACTTCTTGCCGAAGTCGCCGGGCATCGCGGCATAGCCGATGCGCCAGCCGGTCATGCTGTACGCCTTGCTCAGGCCGTTCACGGTGAGCACGCGATCGGCGATCGAGTCGATGCTGCCGATAGAGAGGTGTTCGTCGCCGCCGTAGATGATCTTCTCGTAGATCTCGTCACTGATGACGATCATGCCTGGCGCGGTGTCGAGCTTGCTCTCGATGACCGCCGCGAGCGCACGGATCTCATCGGGCGAATACATGGTGCCGCACGGGTTGGACGGGCTGTTGAGGAAAATCGCCCGCGTCTTCGGCGTGATGGCAGCCTCGAGTTGAGCCGGCGTGATCTTGAAGTTGCCGAGCGCGGTGGTCGGCAGTTCGACGACGTTGCCGCCCGCCAGCCGAACGATGGGGTCGTAGCTGACCCATGCCGGCACGGGGATGATCGCGTCGCGCGGCGCGTCCGGGTCGAGCTGCTCGGGGTCGAACATGCACTGTGCAGCGGAGTAGAGCACGTGCTTGCCGCCGCACGAGATGGCCACGTGCTCGCCGGTGAGGCCCCCGATGCCGTTCTCTCGGCCGAGCTTGTCGGCGATGCACTGGCGGGTCTCGGGGTCGCCGAGGGTCGGCATGTATTTGGTCTGCCCGGCCAGCAGGGCATCGATCGCGGCCTGCTTGACCGCCTGCGGCGTGTCGAAATCCGGCTCGCCGAGGCTGAAGCTGAGCACATCGATGCCGTCCCGCTTCATCGCTTTGGCTCGGTTGCCAAAGGCCACGGTCACGGACGGCTGGAGCGCGGACACGCGCCTGGAGAGTCCCGGGCCGGTATCTGTCTGGGGGGTGGGGGTTACCATGGTCGCGAGCATACTCGGCCCGGGCTGTCGCCTTCACTGGAGGCATTGCTGTTGATTGCAGCTTCGCAGCCGGCCTACCATCGGTCGCACCGGGTGCAACCGTGACCCGGGAACGGGCTGTCGTGGTATCCGCGCGGCCCCCGCGAAATTGATTTGTTCATCTGATCTCGCAGTTGATTTGGCAGCTCACGAGCCAGCGAAGCCGCTGCACGAAGGAACGACGACACGATGGCCATCGCCCCCGAGAAGAAGCAAACAGTCATCGGTGAGCACAAGCGCCACGAGTCCGACAGCGGCTCGCCGGAGGTGCAGATCGGCCTCCTCACAGCTCGCATCAAGGAGGTCAGTGAGCATCTCCGCGAGAACAAGAAGGATTACCACAGCCGGCGCGGCCTGGTGATGATGGTCGGCAAGCGAAGCCGACTGCTCCGCTACCTCGCCCGCAAAGATCGCGATGCCTATTTGGCAACGATCAAAAAGCTCGGCCTGCGTAAGTAAGACTCTGCGAGCCCGTTGGCACACCGCCGACGGGCTCTTTGGTTTTTGAGCGTCTCCGCAGCCGGAGCGGCAGTGGGCGACGGGCAGCGATCAACGCTGTTGCCCGACGCCTTCTGCCTCTCGGCCGATTGCGGAGACTCACGCACCGCCCGCCTCGGCTGGGCCCGTGTCGTCGATGAATTCGGCGTCCGTGGTCAGCATGGGGTCGGGCTTCACAGCTCATCGAGGCTGAAGAGGACGGCATGTCGGACAACAACGGAACGGGCGGAACAGACGGCGCAGCGATCGTTATCGAGCGTGAGATCGCGGGCCGCAAACTGCGGATCGAGACGGGCCAGATCGCCAAGCAGGCCGGTGCTGCGGTGCTGCTGACCTTCGGCGAGAGCACCGTGCTCGGCACCGTCGTGCGGGCCAACCCGCGCGAGGGGCTCGACTTCTTCCCGCTGACGGTCGACTACCGCGAGAAGCTGCCGGCTGCCGGCAAGTTCCCGGGAGGCTTCCGCAAGCGTGAGGGCGCACCCAACGAGAAGGAAGTCCTGACGATGCGGATGATCGACCGCCCGATCAGGCCGCTGTTCCCCGATGGCTTCATCGACGAAGTGCAGATCCAGTGCTGGGTCATGAGCCACGACGGCGAGAACGACACCGATGTGCTCGCCGGCACCGCCGCCGCGGCCGCGTTGTCGATCTCGGATGCTCCGTTCGAGGGCCCGAGCGCGACCGTCCGCATCGGCCGCGTGTGGACCGACGACGACAAGTACGAACTGATCGTGAACCCCACCGTTTCACAGCTCGAGTACAGCGACATCGACCTGGTGCTGTCGGGCCACCGCGACGGCGTGAACATGATCGAGGTCGGAGCGGCTGAGCTGCCCGAGAACGAGGTGCTCGAGGCGATCGAGTTCGGCCAGAAGGCAATCGCTGAGTTCCTCGACGTCATCGATGAGCTTGTCGCCAAGTGCGGCAAGGAGAAGGTCGTCGGCGAGCTGAACCTGCCGGCCGATGATGTCACGGCGATCGTCAAGGGCTATGAGGCCGAGGTGCTCGAAGCACGCCAAACGCCGGGCAAGAAAGCCCGCGGCGAGGCGGTCTTCGCCATCCGCGAGAAGATGCTCGAAGAGCATTTCCAGATCACGGACGACGGCACCTACGGCGAATACGCGACATCGGCCAAGCGCCGCGGTCAGGCCAAGGAGGCCTTCCGCACGCTCGAGAAGAAGGCCACTCGAAAGCTGATCGTCGAGAGCGGCAAGCGCGCCGACGGCCGATCGCCCAAGGAAATCCGCAAGCTCACGATGGAAGTCGGCAAGTTTGCCCGCACGCACGGCTCGGCCATGTTCCAGCGCGGCGAGACGCAAAGCCTCGTGTCCTGCACGCTCGGCACCAGCAAGGATGAGCAGATCATCGACGGCCTGCTGCCCGAGTACTCCAAGAAGTTCACGCTGCACTACTACTTCCCGCCCTTCTGCACGGGCGAGGCCAAGCGCATCTCAGGCCCCGGCCGACGCGAGATCGGCCACGGCGCACTCGCCGAGCGGTCGCTCATGGCCATCCTGCCCGATCCGGAAGACTTCCCGTACACCGTCCGCGTCGTCAGCGACATCACCGAGTCCAACGGCTCGTCGTCGATGGCCTCCGTCTGCGGCGGCTGCCTGGCCATGATGGACGCCGGCGTGCCCATCACCAACACCTGCGCCGGCATCTCCGTCGGCCGATTCACCGATGAGCAGGGCGGCAGCGAGATGTTCGTGACCGACATCCTCGGCGAAGAAGACTTCTTCGGCGACATGGACTTCAAGGTCTCCGGCACCCGCGAGGGCATCACCGGCATCCAGCTCGACCTCAAGGCCCGCGGCCTCGTGCTCAGCCAGATCGAAGAGATCTTCGAGCAGGCCAAGGTCGGCCGCCTCGACATCATCGAGCAGATGGAAGCGGTCATCCCCGCGCCACGCGAGAAGATCTCGGTCTACGCCCCGCGGCTCGAGAAGCTCAGCATTAACCCCGAGAAGATCGGCCGACTCATCGGCCCCGGCGGCAAGGTCATCCGCGCCCTGCAAGACAAGTACGGCGTCAACATCGATGTCGACGACGACGGCTCGGTCATCATCTCCTCGCCCAACGGCGAGCTCATCGATCAGGCGCGGGCCGAGGTCGAGGCCATCTGCGAGGAGATCAAGGTCGGCACCGTCTTCACCGGCAAGGTCGTCTCGACCAAGGACTTCGGCGCATTCGTCGAGCTCGCACCGGGCACCGACGGCATGTGCCACATCTCCGAGCTGGCCGACGGCTTCGTCAAGAACGTGACCGACGTTGTCAAGGTCGGCGACGAGATCAAGGTCAAAGTGATCCTCGTCGACGATCAGGGCCGCATTAAGCTCAGCCGCAAGCAGGCGATGGCCGACGACGCCCCGCCCGCGAGCGACGAAGGCGATGCCGGCGACGGCGAAGAGGGCGCCGCTGAGGAAGAGACAGCCTCCAGCGCAAGCTGAAAACCCAACCGCCAAACCAGTTGGGCGCGGGCTGTATCGCCGAAGTGCATATTTGTGTGCAAGCTGATCGCGACGCGTGATGGTGGTTCTGCGCGATGCCGTTGCCGAATCAGGGACGTTTCTGGTAACTTGGGCGAAGGGAACACGACCCGGCTGGTTTGCAGGCGGGCGGCACCTTGCGTCCGGAGTTGCCATGACTGCAGAGGATCGGCTCGAAGGTGTGGAAGGCGTGGTCAAGTGGTTCGACACCCGCAAGGGTTTCGGCTTCGTGGTCGCGCCCGACGGCGGGGATGTCTTTGTGCACTACACCGTGATCGAGGGCGATGGCTTTCGTGCGCTCCGCGATGGATCTTCGGTGGTGTACGACGCTGTGCGCAGCGACAAGGGCTGGAAAGCAACGCGTGTCGTCCGCCGCGAGCCCGTCGTCGAGGTGATGGCAAGGCCGGGCTACGCTCGCTCGCCGCGCCGCTGAGGCCGCGATAATCAACGTATGGCATTGGCAGACTGGCTGTGATCGATTGGTCGGCCGAATTGATCGGTGTGCTGCTGATCGGTGCCGCGATCGGCGGCTTCGCATCGGCCATGATCGCGCGCACGCTGCATGTCCGTGATGTGCGTCGCGTGCGCGAGGCAGAGGCTCGTGCGCGCGGGGCCGAGCGCTTGGCCGAGCTCGGCAGCATGACCGGCGGCCTTGCGCACGAAATCAAAAATCCGCTCTCGACCGTCGGCCTTAATGCACAACTGCTCGCCGAAGGCATCGAGGATCTCGCCGCCGATGCGGAAGATACCGCGCGCTTGCTGCGACGCGTCGACACCATGCGGCGCGAGGTCGATCGGCTCCGCGGCATCCTCGAAGACTTCATGGCCTACGCCGGCGAGCTTCGGCTCGAGCCCAAGCCCGGCGATCTCAACGCTGCGGTTGCCGAGCTGGTCGATTTCTTCATGCCGCAGGCCGAGCAGCGCGGCGTTCGGCTGCGGGCCGACCTCGCAACGGGCGAACTCTCCGCCAGCTTCGATGCCGATCACACCAAGCAAGCGTTGCTCAACCTCATGCTTAACGCGGTGCAGGCGATGGCCGCCGCCGGCGATGGCCGCCCGATGGAGCTCATCGTGCGCACAAGAGCCGGCCGAAGCGAAGGCGGGCAGGCCACAGCCGAAGTTTCCGTCGCCGATACCGGCCCGGGTCTCGATGAAGCCACGCTCGCGCGCGTCTTCGATCCGTACTTCACGACCAAGCCCGGCGGCACCGGACTCGGGTTGCCGACCACGCGGCGCATCGTCGAGGGCCAGGGCGGCCGGGTGATCATCCACACCGAGAGTGGCCGCGGCACCGAGGTCACGCTGCAACTGCCCGCGACCGACTAGATCGCCCGACCGATGCGCTCCGCTGCCTCCGTCAGCTCCGCACGCGTCGAAAGGATGTCGGGGCAGAAGCGCACAAACCCCAGCGTCGGCGTCGCGCCGTGCGGCACCGGCGCGGGCCGGGCATCGCAGATCACCCGAGCCTGCGCGCGCAGGCGAGAAGCGGTTTTGGTCGGCGTGTCGGTCGGCACGAGCAGATAGCTGCCGCGTGGCTCGATCAGGTGAGTGCGCACGCCGACGCGGTCGAGCTCGGTTGCCAGATGCTGCTGGAGTTCGGTGTTGAACGCTGCGAGTCG